>JBIOEK010000333.1:0-4810 GCA_044445925.1 Hyphomicrobiales bacterium | reverse complement strand
GGTGCACGAAGGCGAGCACGATCGAGAACGGCGAATAGAGCAGCCATTCGACTGGGGCGTCCACGAGATGCAGCCGGACGAGCGCCTGCATCACGAGCCCGATGCGCCCGAGCAGCGGGATCCAGGAGATCATGCGGATGACGTTCGAGGTCCAGAACGGGATGGTGCAGAGGAGGGCGAGCACCATCTGCAGAGTGAAGGAGCGCACATGGAAGGCTAGGAAATAGGAGATGGTGAAGCCGATGACGAGCGTGATGGCCCAGACGATGAAGCAGAACTTCGCCGTCGACACATAGGTCTTCAGGGTCGTGCACAGGTCGGGAAGCGCCGCGAGGCAGCCCTCGAAGGTCTCGCTGTAATTGCGAAAGGTGAAGGCCGGGATGATCTGGTAATCGTTGTAATCCCAGAAGCTCACCATCACCACGAGCGCGAGCGGGATGAGGAAGAACAGCGCGAAGACGAGCGAAAGCGGCATCGCCTGCATCCAGGCGGGGAGGGCGCGGCCTCTTCCTTCTCCCGCTTGCGGGAGAAGGTGCCCGAACGCAGTGAGGGCGGATGAGGGAGGGTTCCGCTCGGCAACAACGCCCTCATCCGCCTCGACCATAGCAGCAAGCGGACGTTTGCTGCGTTGCCGCAAGCTTTGGTCTCGGCACCTTCTCCCGCCAAGAGCGGGAGAAGGTGGCGCGTTCAGCGCCTGGTGCGTCATCGGATAAGGACAGTCACCCTCACGCCGCGATGAACTCGTTCCACTTCTTCACCATGTAGTCGTTCTCGTCCATCACGGCGTTCCAGCAGGCGACGGCGCCCATGCGGTCGTCATAGGAGCCGCCGTCGCGCGACGAGCCCGCTTTCTCGAGCAGCGAGCCGTCGGGAGCCTTGATGTCCTTCTCGGCGGGCTTCCCCTCCATCCAGTAAGCCCATTCATAGGGTTCCATATTGGCCTTGGCGGTCTCGAGCACGGCCGAGTAATAGCCTTGCCGGTTGAGATAGGCGCCGGCCCAGCCGGAGAGAAACCAGTTGACGAACTCATAGGCCCATTCGGACTTCTTTCCGGAGACGCCCTTGGACAGCGCAAAGCCCGAGGCCCAGGAGCGGTAACCCTCCTTCAGGGGCTGGAAGGTGCAGGGGATGCCCTTCGAGCGCACGGCGGTTACGGCCGGCGACCACATCGACTGGATGACCGTCTCGCCCGAGGCCATCAGGTTCACGCTCTCGTTGAAGTCGCTCCAGAAGGCGCGGAACTGGCCGGCCTTCTTGGCGTCCGCCAGAAGCTTGGTGGTGAAATCGATCTCGGCCTTGGTCATGTTACCCTTGTCGGCGTATTTGTGGCTGCCCATGGCCTCGACGACCATGGCGGCGTCCATGATGCCGATCGAGGGGATGTTGAGGATCGCGGCCTTGCCCTTGAACTCGGGGTTGAGCAGCTCGGCCCAGCTCGAGATCGGCCGCTTGATCAGATCCGGGCGGATGCCGAGGGTGTCGGCGTTGTAGACCGTCGGGATCAAGGTCGCCCACTCGGTCGGGCTCTTGGCGAATTTGGTCGACTTCTCGCCTTCGAGGAACATCACCTTCTTGGGCGCCGTGCCTTGATCGCCGATCTTCTTGCCGCTTGGCAGCTCGCCCTTGGTGAAGACCGGCGTGATCTTGTCGAACAGCTTGATCTTCTTGGCGTCCATGGCGAGCATGTTGCCCGACGGCACGAGCTTCTTCAGGCTGAAATATTCCGTGTCGACGACGTCATAGGAGTTCGGCTGGGTGATGACGCGCTTGGTCACGTCGTCGGTCGTGACCGCGACATATTGGATGGTAATGCCGGTATCCTCCTTCACCTTCTTGGCGATGTCGGCCGACTGGTTCACGGCGGTGCCGAGATAGCGCAGCACCTTCTCCTCGGCCGCGAACACGGCGGGAAAGCCCGTTACCGGCGCGCCGAGCTTCGCGCCGATGCCCGCGCCGGCGAGCGCGCCCGCTCCTCGCAGGATCGATCGGCGGGAAAGGCCGGTTCTGCCGCGCCTCGAATTCTTGGTCATGACTGTCTCCCTCTACTGTTTACGGGTCAGGCGGCATCAAGCGAGAAGGTGCATGTCGCGCTCGCCCCAGCTCAGCGCGACCTCGTCGCCCGGGCTGAAGGGCTCGGCCGCGAACACGTCGTCGGCAAGGAGCGCCGTGAGCTCCGGCGCGCCCGCAGCCTCCAGCGACACATGCACATGGGCGCCCTGGAACTCGACGGCCCGCACGGTCGCCGCGAGGCTTTGGCCTGCGCGGCGCGAGCGCGCCACGGCGATGCGGTCGGAGCGCACCGCGACCGTTCCGGCCGGCATCGACAGCACATTGTGGCCGCCGATGAAGCGCGCCACGAACTCGGTCCTGGGCGAATTGAACACCTGGCGCGGCGAGCCGATCTGCTCGATCCTGCCGGCATTCATGATCACCAGCATGTCGGCGATCGCCATCGCCTCGTCCTGGCTGTGCGTCACATGCACGAAGACGATGCCGAGCTCCTGCTGCAGGCGCCTGAGCTCCGTGCGCACCTTGATGCGCAGGAAGGGATCGAGCGCCGAGAGCGGCTCGTCGAGCAAGAGGACTTGCGGCTGCATGATCAGGGCGCGCGCCAGCGCCACGCGCTGCTGCTGGCCGCCGGAGAGCTGGGCCGGCAGGCGCTCGGCATAGCGCTCCATCTGGACGAGGCGCAGCAGGTCCATGGCCTTGCCCCGCCGCGTTGCCTTGTCGATGCCCTTCATCTTCAGGGAGAAGGCCACATTGTCGATCGAGGAAAGATGCGGGAACAGGGCATAGCTCTGGAACATCATCGCCGTGCCGCGGCGCGCCGGGGGCAGGTCGGTGACGTTCGCGGGTCCGATCAGGATGTCGCCCTGCGTCGCCGCCTCATGGCCGGCGATCATGCGCAAGGTCGACGTCTTGCCGCAGCCAGAAGGGCCGAGCAGGCAGCAATAGGCGTCGGGCGGAATGCGCAGGTCGATGGCATCGACCGCGACGGTCGATCCATAGCGCTTCGTGACCTTGACGAGTTCGACGCCCGAATGGCTCATGCTCACCGCCGGCTGGTTGGCGCGACGAGTTTTGCAAGGCCCGTGCCATTCCGGGCGCCGATGCGGCGGGACCGCCCTCGTCCGCCTTCACTGCGTTTCTGCCCCTTCTCCCATAAACTCGAGCAGGGGCGCGCCCAATCGCTCAGCCTCCGGGCTTGTCCTGCCTTGCCATATAGGCTCGCCAGCCGCTGAAATGGCTGATGTCCTGCGCCCCCACGAGCCCTTCCGGCTCCGCCAGGAAGCCCTTGGGCGAAGTGCCGTCCGAAAGGAACACGGTTCCGATCGTCAGCGGCGAGGCGATTGCCGCGACGAAACCGCCGAAGGAAGCAGGATCGAGGTCCCAGACCTCGGTGTCGATCCGGGCTCCAGTCCCGGCGGCGACGCGCAACAGGCCAGGCCGCGCGGGAGGGCCGCCGGCGAGAGCGTAGAATCTGTAGCACGGCGCCGTCTGCACCCTGCGCAGCAGCCTCCCGCCGGCCAAGATGAGCTGGTGATTGAGCGGAAAGCCCGAGAGATGCGCCCCCACGACCACGAGCTCGATGCGGCCGCTCACGCCCGCGCCTCCTCTCTCGGCGCCGGCACCTCGCCGGCGACCGGCAGCTGCGTCTGCGGCTGCAAGTGTCGTGCGAGCCTGGCGAGCTTGGCGTCGCTGGCGCTCGGCCCGATCAGGGTCAGGCCCGCCGGCAGCCCGTCGCCGCGCGGCGGGCCCGGTATGGCGAGCGCGGCGAGATCGAGGAGGTTGACGAAATTGGTGTAGGTCCCGAGCCGCGAGTTGACGCCGAGCGGGTCGGCGGCGACCTCGGCAAGCGTCGGGAAGATCGGCACCGACGGCACCGCGAGCACGTCGATGCGGCTCCAGACGGGCTCCGTCTCCCGCCTCAGCCCGGCCAGGCGATAGAGGCCGTTGAAGGCGTCGATCGCCGAGAATTTCCGCCCGCCCTCGATGATGCCCCGCGTCACGTCGAGCATGGCGTCCGCGTGCTCGGCGAGGAATGCCTCGATCGCGGCGTGGCGCTCCGCCACGAAGGGCCCTTCATAGAGGAGCTTCGCCGTCTCGTAGAAAGGGCTCATATCGGTCTCGACCAGCGTCAGGCCGCTCGCAGCGAGAAGGCGCTTGGCGTCATGCCAGGCCCTCTCCATGGTGCGGTCGCCGAAGAAAATCTCGTCCTTCGGCGCCGGCACGCCGATGCGCCGCGCCAACGCGCTTTCGCCGGGATCGCCGAGCGGCACTCGCCGCGAGAAAGGGTCGCCGTCATCCATTCCGGCAATCACCGCGAAGACGCGCCAGGCATCGTCCACGCCCCTGGCGAAGACCGAGACGCAGTCGAGCGTGCGGCAGGCCGGCACGACCCCTAGCGTCGATACGGCGCCGAGCGAAGGCTTCAGCCCGACGATGCCGTTGAGCGCGGCCGGAACCCGTCCCGAACCCGCCGTATCGGTGCCGAGCGCGAAGGTCGAGAGGCCGCGAGCCACCGCGACGGCCGAGCCCGAGCTCGAGCCTCCGGGGATGCGCCGCTCGTCGAAGGCATTGCGCGGCACCTTGTGGGGCGTGCGCGTGCCCACGAGGCCCGTCGCGAACTGGTCGAGATTGGTCTTGCCGATCAGAACGGCGCCGGCCGCGATTAGCTTGCCGACGACGGTCGCATTCCTCGCCGGCACATAGGCGAAGGCCGGGCACGCGGCCGTGGTCGGCAGGCCGGCGACATCGATATTGTCCTTCACCGCAAAGGGGATGCCCCAAAGCGGCAGTGTCCGGGGAT
>JBIOEK010000332.1:0-4829 GCA_044445925.1 Hyphomicrobiales bacterium | reverse complement strand
TATGCGGGAGGCCGTGATCGTTCTTGTCGGTGCGGTAGAACAAGGTTCTTAGCCTTTCGGGTCACTGAAAGCGGGTCACGATATCGGCGAGCGCGGGGCGCGGCCGGTCGGGTGAGGGCGAGGTCGGCTTCCCGATATGCACGAAGCCCGCCATGCGTTCCTGCGGCGAGAGGCCGAAGGCCTGGAGCACGCGCCGGTCATAGGCATACCATTCGGTGATCCAGGAGGCTGCGAAGCCTTGCGCGGAGGCCGCGGTCAGGAGGTTCATGCACACCGCGCCCGCCGACAGGACCTGCTCCCAATCGGGGATCTTCGGATGGGCGCCGGCGCGGCTCACGACGCCGATGACGACCGGCGCGCGCGCGAGGCGGCGGCGCTCGGCGGCGACACGCGTCTCGTCGGCCTGCGGATTGGCGTCGGCGAAGGCCCGCGCGATGATGTCGCCGGCCTTGTCGCGCGCTTCCCCTTCGAAGACGATGAAGCGCCAGGGCACGAGCTTGCCGTGGTCCGGCACCCGCGAGGCAACCTTAAGGAGGGTTTCGAGCTCCGCCGCCGAGGGGCCGGGACCGGCGAGGAAATTCGGTCCGACCGAGCGGCGCAGGCTGAGGAGATCGATCGTCGAATTCATGATGCGGCTCGGTTCGGCGGGTGAGGGCGGGCGAAGGCTCCAGCCGCCTGGGCGTCTTAGCGCGCCGGGAGCATGAGATTCAAGGCTGGCGCGGGCCGAGGATCACCTTTGCGGGGTCAAATCAGTGGGCCAGCCGCTCTGCCGCTCCACCCCGCGAAATCGGGGATACAGGCGGACGCGCGCCGGCCCTTGAGACTCTGGGTCCCCGCTTTCGCGGGGAGGAGCGGAACTGTGATCGCCAACGAATTCCGGTGCGCTTTCTGCAAGCGCGCCTCGTGGCACCTCGCCTCTCCGGCGGCTGCCTCAGGCGAAATGGCAGCTGACCATTCCGTAGGGGCCGAAATCGGCCTGGATGGTATCGCCGGATCGCGTCTCGATCGGGCGAATGAAGGAACCCGAGAGCACGGTCTGCTTGGGCTCGAGCGCGAGGCCCTGCGCGCCGAGCTTGTCGGCGAGCCAAGCGATGGCGTGCGCCGGATGATTGAGGACGCCGGCGGCAAGACCCGTCTCTTCGATGACCCCGTTGCGGTAGCAGAGCGCGCCGATCCAGCGCATATCCACGTCGAGCGGACGGAACGGGCGGCCGCCGACCACGATGCCGGCATTGGCCGCATTGTCGGCGATGGTGTCGACGATCTTGCGCGTCGCCCTGGTTGGCCCGTCCACGCGCTCGATGCGCGTGTCGAGGATCTCGAGCGCGGGGACAACGAAGTCGGTGGCGTTCAAGACATCGAAGATCGTGCAGCCAGGCCCCGCGAGCCGCGACTTCATCACGAAGGCGAGCTCCGCCTCGACCCGGGTGGCGATGAAGCGCCCGCTCGGCACCTCGCCGCCATCTTCGAAGAACATGTCGTCGAAGAGCACGCCGGAATCGGGCTCGTCGATGCCGAGCGCCGACTGCATCGCCTTCGAGGTCAGCCCGATCTTGTGGCCGCGGATCGCCCGCCCCTCGGCGATCTTGTGCTCGACCCAGGCGCGCTGGATCGCATAGGCCTCGGCGATCGTCATGCCCGGATGCTCGATCGACAGCTGACGGATCTGGGCGCGCGTCTTCTCGGCCGTATCGAGCCTCGCCGCGGCGGCACGGATCTGTTCCTGCGTCAGCATGGCGAAAGCTTCGAGATGACCTGGTGAAGGCAAGACCTGGTGAGAGCAAGACATGACGGCGGTTGCGGCCGGTGCGACGCAACGCTTACCCGGTTGAAATTCGAGGTTCAAGCGATCGATCCACGGCCTGGTCGCGCCCGAGGCGCAGACATGACGGAGCCCGAAAATGTTGAGGAATGTTGATTCCAAGAGTTCGATGTCGCGATTCCGGTTGCCGGCTAATTACCCTGATAGGGGAAGTTTTGCTTGACGCTTTCCGTGATTTCTGAAATAATGGCGTTTCAGTGGATAGATGTCCAAGCCGCGCCCGGAGCCGAAAGGCCGCCGGGTGTCTTGCTTTTCGCAGGTTGAGGAGAATGACGGTGTATCGGAGAATTTGAAAGCGCATGTGCGATCTTGGCCTGTATCGCGCTTGCCATGGAGAAGACCGCGACGGATGATGCGCTGAGCGGCGACCCCTCGTCAGCCTCAGGGGGCATTACGGCATGAGCCAGCTCGCGACTGCGCCTATTGCGGAACAAGCCGGCACCGAGGAGCGCCTTGCACCGTCCGCTGGTCCGGCCTCCGGCGCGCCGTCCGCTCCCCCCGATGCCGGCAATCGTGCCAAGGTCTTCATCTCCTATTCGCGCAAGGATGCGGGCTTTGCCGAGGCGCTTGTTGGAGCCCTTACCGACCGAGGCTTCGACGCCTTCCTCGACAAGACCGACATTGCGCCGGGCGAGCCCTGGAAGGAGCGCCTCGCCGCCCTGATCGGCGCGGCCGACACGGTGGTGTTCGTGGTGAGCCCGGATTCGGCCGCCTCCGAGATCTGCGCCTGGGAGCTCGAGGAGAGCGCAAGGCTCGGCAAGCGGGTGATCCCGATCGTGGCACGGCGCGTTGCCGATGCGCAGGCGCCGTCTTCGCTGCGCCGGCTGAATTGGATCTTCTGCGCCGAGGGCGATGACCGCGAGGCGGCGCTTTCCGCCCTCGACCAGGCCCTGCACACCGACCTCGCCTGGGTGCGCGAGCATACCAGGCTCGGCGAGCTCGCCCAGCGCTGGCAGGACCGCGGACGCGCCAAGGGCGCGACCTTGCGCGGCACCGATCTCGAGGCGGCCGAGCGCTGGCTCGACCGGCGTCCGGCCGACGCCAATGCGCCAACCGCGCTGCATCAGGACTTCATCCGCGCCAGCCGCCGCGCGGCGACGGCGCGTCAGCGCACCACCGTCGGCGGCGCGATCCTGGTCGCGCTCGTCGCGCTGGCCCTCGCCGCCTTCGCCGAGGTCAGTCGCCGCGACGCGCAACACCAGCGCCGCCAGGCCGAACTGCAGCGCGCGGCGGCCGAGACGGCGCGAGGGGAGGCCCAGACCCAGCGGGATCGAGCTGAAACAGCGCTCAAAGAGGCGCAGACTCAGCGTGACCGCGCCGAGCGCACGCTTGCGCTGGCGACCAAGACCACGAACGACCTCATCGTCGACCTCGCCGTGAAGTTCAGTCGCGCCATCGGCGTTCCGACAGCAACCGTCAAATCCATCCTGGATCGCACGCGCGAACTGCAGGAGCAGCTCGTCAGCTCAGGCGAAGTAAGTCCCGATCTGCGCGAGAGCCAGGCCATCGCCGCCGACGTCACCTCGGCGACATTCCTGACGCTGGGTCTCACCGACGATGCCCTCAAGAGCGCGCAAAAAGCGCTGGAGATCATGCTCGATCTTCTCAAGGCGGATCCCGGCAGCGAACGGTGGCGGCATGGGGTCGCGGTCTCGAACCTCACGATCGGCGACGTGCTCCGCACGCAAGGGAAGTTTCCCGAGGCGCTCAAGATCTATGGCGATGCCCTTGCGTCATTCCAGGAATTGGCCGCAGCCGAGCCGGATGATCTGTTTGCGCAGCGCGACGTCGCCATTGCCTCCGAGAGATTGGGCTTTGTCCAGTCTCGGCTCGGCAGCCTTCAGGACGCCTTGAAGTCGTTCCAGGCAAGCCTGGCTGTCAGACAGCGATTGGCGGGGGCCCAACCGGACGATACGGACTGGCAACGCGATCTCTCGCTCGCCTACAACAAGATCGGCGACATCGAGCGCGCCCTCGGCCATCCCGATGAGGCTCTGGAGCCGTATTCGAGCAGCCTCGCCATCATGGAGCGCTTGACGAAATCGGACCCCGGCAATGCCCAGTGGCAGCGCGATCTATCCTTGTCCAACGACTATGTCGGCTATGTCGAAGAAGACCATAGGAATTTCGCAGCGGCGCTCGAACATTTCGAGACCAGCCTTGCGATCCGACAGAAACTTGCAACAGCTGACCCCGACAATGTCGAAGCTCAGCACGATCTCGCGATTTCCTACAGCTCGATCGGCCATGCTCAACTTTGGCAGGATGACTTTGACGGCGCCATAGCGACCTACCAGGCGGGCATCGAGGTGCTCACGCGCCTGACGAAAATCGATGCCGATAATCTGGCATGGCCACTCGAGTTGGCGCGGTTTTACAGGAATTTGATGGTGAGCTACGGCTACGAGGGCAAATTATCGGAGGCACGACAAGCACTCGAGACAGGGCGCTCGATACTCGCTCGCCTCCTCGAGGCGCATCCCGACATGACGGACGTCAAGCAAGAGCTCGATTTTTTCGACTCGAAGTTGCAAGCCCTGAAACAGTAATGTCTCGACTAATAGGCTCGGAGCGCGGCCAGCAGTCCCGACTGCTTGTCGACTTGTCATCATGCCGCGACAGCGACGACGCTGAACCAAGCAGATATTCGCACAGAACATGGCTGATCAAGGATTGTCGCCAATGCGGCTTCACCTGCCTCGATCGGGCTCCCCGTTTCACCGAGCCCCTGCCGCCTGAACCGGCCCGACGCTTCGAGCGACAAACATGGAATGGGCGCCTTTGCCGTCACCCATCCGGTTTGGCCGCCGGTCATGGAGAGACCGGGCATTGCGCTTGGGTGCCACGCGCTGCCAGGTGAACGGACGGGGAAATGATCACATTCGAGCATCTCAGCAAGAACTACGGCGAGTTCACGGCCGTGCACGATCTCGATCTCTCGATCGAGAGAGGCGAGGTCTTCGGCTTTCTCGGTCCCAACGGCGCCGGCAAGACCACGACCATTCGC
>JBIOEK010000331.1:0-4850 GCA_044445925.1 Hyphomicrobiales bacterium | reverse complement strand
TCCCCAAAGCTTTGCGCAATATTGAGAGAGGGGCGCGCAAATATGGGTCGCGTCTGCGAGCATGGCGGCGCTGCGCAAATCCTTCGCCATCAGCCCTAGCGAAAAGCCCGAGGCGAAGCGCCGCGACAGGATGTGCTGCTTGAGCTTGTTCTCGGTCGAGTTGTTGCGTCCGGTCGAGGCGTTGAGGATATCGACGATGGTGTCGGGCTTGAGACCGAATGCCCCTCCGACCCGCACGGCCTCCGCCGCGATCCAAAGCCCCGCCGCCGAAACCATGTTGTTCAGGGCCTTCATGGCGTGTCCCGAGCCGAGCGGACCCGTCAAGAAGATGTCCTTGGCCATGGTCCGCAAGAGCGGCATGGCGCGCTCGATGAGCTTTGCGTCGCCGCCGACCATGGCGGAGAGCGATCCATCCAGCGCGCGCTTGACCCCGCCCGAGACTGGCGCGTCGATGAATGCGATGCCTCGCTCCTCGAGCTTCAGGCCAAGCTCGCGCGTGGCGGTCGGATCGGATGAGCTCATATCGATGACGAGCGATCCAGGTGCGAGCCCATCTGCGAGACCCTCCGGACCGAGCGCCACCTCGCGCACGATCTTGCCGTCGGGCAGCATGGTGATGACCGCCGAGCTCGCCCGAGCCAGCGCTTTCAACGACGGCGCAACGACACCGCCATGCTCGGCCGCGAAGCCCCGCGTCGCTTCGAGGTTCTGGTCGAAGACGCGCAACTCATATCCGGCCGCGACGATCATGGCGGCCATGGGCCGCCCCATATTGCCGATGCCGACGAAGCCGATCGGAGCGGGCGCCGCGCTCATGAACCCGCATCCAGTTGCGCAAGGACCTCGCCGGCCGCCCTGAAGCTGTCCATGGCGGCCGGAACGCCGCAATAGATCGCGGCCTGCAGCAGGATCTCGGCGATCTCATCCTTGCTCACGCCATTGTTCAGAGCGCCGCGAACATGCAGCTTGAGCTCATGGGGACGGTTGAGCGCCGTCAGCATCGCCAGATTGACGATGCTTCGCGTCCGCCGATCGAGACCTGGCCGATCCCAGATGGCACCCCAGCAATATTCGGTGACGAGCTCCTGCATGGGGCGAGAGAACGGGTCGGCCGCCTTGATGGCCTTGTCCACATATTCGGCGCCCAGGACCTCGCGACGATTCTTCAGGCCCTTCTGGAAGAGTTCCGTGGTCAATTTCGCCTCCCTTGGCTAAACGGCGTGATCGCGCGTCCTACCCTAGCCGATCGCGAGATCTGCCGAGAGCGCGGCCCTTTCTGCAAATTCGCATAGCTTTGCGCGAATCCCTCTTCAACGAAAGTCGGTACTGGTAGAGGTGGGCGATCGGCTCGATCCAAGAGTGAGGCAAGATGACGGATTGGCAGGGGCGCCGCTCCCCGGTCGGCACGGCCGAGCTCGTGCCCGGCACCTTGACGCGCGGCCGGCTCACCCTTGCGGAGCATATCGGCAGCACGGTGACGGCGCCGGTGATGATCGCGACCGGCGCGAGGCCCGGGCCCGTGCTGTGGGCCCAGGCGGCGATCCATGGCGGGGAGGTCGGCGGCACGATCGCGCTCGCCCGCCTCCTCGCCCGCCTCGACCCTGCCGTCATGAGCGGCGCGGTCGTCGCGGTGCTCGCCGCCAATCCGCTCGCCTTCCAGGCGCAGGCTCGCAATACCCCACAGGACGGCGAGAACATGAACCGGGTCTTTCCCGGCGCACCCGACGGCCCGCTGACCCGCCAGATGGCGCACCGGCTGATGCAGGCCGCCATGGCCGCCTCGGATGCGGTCGTCGACCTGCATTCCGGCGGCGTCGAAGCCGTGGTGCCCTATTACGCGCTCTATTGGCAGGACGGAAGCGAGGCCTCGCGCCGAGCCGGAATGCTCGCCCATGCGACCGGCGCCGCGACGATCTGGACCGCGACCGATGCGTGGCTCTCGGGCTCGCTGATGGTGCAGCTCACGCGCGCCGGCAAGCCTGCGCTGATCGTCGAATGCGGAGGCGGCGGCCCGATGCCGGATGAACATATCGGGCTCTTCGCATCGGCGGTCGAGAACATCGCCCACGAGATGGGCATCCTGCCCGGAAAGCCGGTCTTGCCGTCGCGCCGGCGCCTGATCGGCTCCTGCCGACTCGTCTTCGCGCGGGAGGGCGGCTTCTTCGTGCCGGCCTGCGGGCCGGGCGACATCTTGGAAAGCGGAGCCGCGTTCGGGCAAATCGTCGATGTCTATGGGGATAGCTGCGAGACGATCGTCTCGGACAAGCGCGCCTTCGTCGCGGCCGTGGGCCGGCCTTGGCTGCCCGTGCATTCGGGGGCGCTGATCGGTGAGTTCAATGACGATCTCGGCTTCGAGGACAGGTCCGGCTGAGACGTCCCGGGTCCCCCGCGTCAATCGCGCGAGGTCAGTCGACCCGCGTCCAGGATTGGCTGCGGCAGATGAGACCGCCGAGGACGCAGCCCGCTAGATCGAGCCCCCGCGCCGTCACCTTGGCCTTGCCCGTATAAGTCTTGCCGTCCTGATAATTGTAGAGGCTCCCGGCATAGCTGGCGCCGCCCGTGGACTTCATGTTGAAGATCATCTGGATGCCGACGAGGGAGCGATCACGCTTGGCGGGATCGGGATTGTTGACGTCATTACCGGGTTTGCTCACCCAGACGATCGTGCCGCAGAAGGCGCTACCGCAAGGGCTCATGCGCACCCGCGTCTCGCCCGATTGGCTGAGATAGGTTCCCGCCATCTCCTGTGCCTGCGCCGGCATGCCCGCCGCGAGCGCGCCGAAGATCGATGCCGATAAGATGAGCCTCTGCCATGCGGTCATTTCGGTCCTCCCCTGGGCTGCGGCGATTGCAGGACCAGCGCCAGCTCCGCGAGCCAAGAAGCGCCTCCCACCCCGGCCTATCCTCGGCCTTCATGCAGCGATGCATGTTATCGCGGATTTCGCTCAAGGCCAGCCATACCCATCCGCGAGCCAATGAATTCTCGATGACGAATTCGGCGCGCTCGCGCTGTCGTTCCTGAAGATCTCGCACTGTGATGGTTGGCTCGCCTGCGTGGGTAAAGGAGAGCGACCCTAGCGGCGCGCGAGCCGCGAGCAGCGCGGAAAACCAATCGGCTTTTCACCCGGATCCGGCACCGGCCGTTCGCAGCGACCCTGCCGCCAACCGCATTGGCACCGGAAGGGAGTTGATCTGCGTCAACTCGGCTCGTACGGTTCCGTTGTGTAGATACTTGCGAATCAGGATAATCCGCACGCAAGCGTGGACGTATATATGCGAAGAGCGACGAGCATGAGCTAGTTGCCGGCCTCGCAGTTGAGTTGATGCCGATATTGCGCTCGTATCGGACGCAGACGCGGCTAATAATCACGAGGCTAGGCTGGAGACGAGCCAGCATTCGCCTCGTCGTCCGCTGAGGAGCCGCGATATGAATAGCATGCAGAACAGGCGTCGTCTCGAGCTCATCAGGGTCGGCACGGCAATCGCCATCCCGGGAGTTCTGCGTAACTTGGGCGCAGACGCAGATTCGGTCATCGGCAAGGCTGGCCTAAGCCCCGAGATCCTCGCCGATCGCGAGAACGTAATCCCGTTCGTGGCGCTCGCGCGCCTGTTCGACGAATGCGTCAAAGCGACGCGCTGCGAACATTTCGGCCTGCTGGTCGGTCAGGAGGCCTCCGCTTCGTCCTTGGGACTGGTCGGCCTGCTCGTCGAGCATTCCCCCGACGTCCGAGCCGCGCTCAAGAATCTCATCCGCTACCTCCACCTTCGCGATGGTCGAGGCGTTCCAACCTTGGAAGTCACGAACGGCACCGCGTCCTTGGGCTATACGATTTTCGAAACCTCGATTCCGGGCGCTCTGGAAATCGTCGATTGGGCGGTCGCTGCCGGTTTCAGGATCATGCGGCGCTTGTGTGGGAGCTTGTGGCAGCCGATCGAGGTGATGTTGCCGCGGCCCAGGCCCCAAAGCACCAAGGCTTTCGATAGCTTGTTCGAGGTGCCCGTGCGGTTTGGCGAGGAGCGCGGCGCCATTATATTTTCCTCCGAGTGGCTGGCGCATTCCGTGCCCGGCGCCAATCCCTTGATCCGCAAGCTGCTCGAGGACCGGATCCGGGAGCTTGATGTCGAGAGCTTCGAGGCGAAGCTTCGCCGCTTCGTGCGCACGCTGGTCATGACGAAGCAGTGCTCGCTGGTGACCGCGGCGGAGCTCTTCGGCATCGAGCCCCGCTCCCTCGCCCGGCGCCTAGAGCACGAGGAGATCGAATTCCGCAAGCTGGTCGACGAGGTCCGCTACGAGGTCTCGCAACATCTGATTGCCGACACCTCGCTTGCAATGACCCAGATTGCCGCCAGTCTCGGCTACTCCGAAGCCAGTGCGTTCACGCGGGCCTTCCGCCGTTGGTCGGGGATGACGCCGATGTCCTGGAGAGCGAAGCATCTCACCGCCCGGAATGGGGGATCACGCAACGGCAGCCGGGCACGAGCTGAAAATTCGAGCGCGGGAATCCCGAAAATCGTCCCGCACGCGCCGTGGCAAATATGCCACGCCCCGTCATAAACTCAGCGACGGCTCGGTTCTGTCCAAATATGCACAGCCTGTCCCTGTTCTGGTCAAGCGGACCTCACCCTTTATGGCCTAAATTGGGCCGTCAGCTGGAGGATGCATCGTGATCCGATTCGACAATTCAGACTGCGGCATGGATTTTCGCAAGAGCTACGCCAGCCGGCGCCTGAGAAGATCCTTGGCCGTATCGGCGGGCGTCCTTTCCCTCCTCGCCGGCTTTGCCTGGGCAGCCGATCTGCCCACCCAAAAGGGGCCGGCCCCGGTTCCCGCCCCCCCGCCTGCCTATAGC
>JBIOEK010000330.1:0-4895 GCA_044445925.1 Hyphomicrobiales bacterium | reverse complement strand
TGATCTTTAAACTATGCGATTGCGTGCCGGCCGTGTCAAGCGGCCTTGCGTCGGGCCCGCCGCTCGTGAAACTGGTCACATCCCGCCGCTCAGCGCAGAGGACGAGGATATCCTCGACCTCTGCGTTAAGCGACGGGATATGACCTGACCCGCGAGCAGTGGGTCGGCGCAGGGCCGCTTGACACGGCCGGCACGCGATCACATAGTTTAAAGATCAAAACGAAGTTATGGTAATTAAAACATGCGTGTGGCTTGATGACGGCGGGTTCGGCGCTCGCCGTGGACATTGGCGGCACCTTCACGGATGTGGTGCTGCTCAGCGACGGTAAGGTCTTCGTCGAGAAGACGCTGACCACGCCGGAGGATTTGCTGAGCGGGTTCTTCGCGGGCGTCGCCGCCGTGATCGCCAAGGCCGGCGTCAGGCCCGAGGAGATCGACGCAGCGATCGTGCACGCCACGACCGTCGTGACCAACGCACTGATCGAGCGCAAGCATTCCCATATCGCGATGGTGTTCACGGCCGGGTTCGCGGACATCCTCGAGATCCGCGACGAGCGCCGCTACGACATGTACGATCCGCAGATCGAGTTTCCGAAGCCGTTGGTGCGCTCGCCCGACATATTCACGGTGCGCGAGCGGGTGCTGGCCGACGGAACGGTCGAGCTTCCCTTGGCCGAAGCCGAGATCGACCGGCTGTGCGGGGGTCTTGCGGAGCGCGGCATCCGATCGGTCGGCATCTGCTTCCTCAACGCCTATCGCAACGGCGTCAACGAGCGCCGTCTCGCCGAGGCCATCGCCGTGAGGTGTCCCGGCGTGCATCTCTCGATCTCCTCCGAGATTGCGCCCCAGATCCGCGAATATCTGCGGGCATCGACCGTCTCGGCCAACGCCTATGCGATCCCGATAACCAAGCCTTATCTCGACCGGCTGGAAGCAAGGCTCGACAGCGAAGGCTTCGCCGCGAAGCCCCTGATCATGCTCAGCTCCGGCGGCGTCGTGGGGCCGCGCACGGCAGGCCATATGCCGGTGCGCATGATCGAGAGCGGCCCAGCCGCCGGCGCCCTGGGAGCCGCCTTCGCCGCCAAGGCGCTCGGCCTCGCGGACCTTCTCGCCTTCGATATGGGCGGCACGACCGCGAAGGTCTGCCTCATCCGCAACTATCAGCCGCTGGTCACGGGCCTCTTCGAGATCGACCGCATGTACCGGTTGAAGGAAGGCAGCGGAATTCCGATCACGGTGCCCTGCATCGATCTGATCGAGATCGGCGCAGGCGGCGGCAGCATCGCCCATGTCGGAGAGCTCGGCCTCCTGAATGTCGGGCCGCGCAGCGCCGGATCACGGCCGGGCCCCGCCTGCTACGGACGCGGTGGAGAAGAGGCCACCGTGACCGACGCGGACGTGGTGCTCGGCCTCATCGATCCTAGCAAATTCCTCGGCGGCGCCATGCCGCTCGATGCAGACGCGGCTCAGCGCGCCGTCGCCAAGGTCGGCGATGAGTTAGGGGTGGGCGCGATGACGGCCGCGCGGGGCATCTATCAGATCGTCTGCGAAGCCATGGCCGGCGCCGTGCGGGCCCATGCGACCGACCGTGGCGTCGATTATCGCGGCATTCCACTCCTCGCATTCGGAGGGGCGGGGCCGGTGCATGCTTGTGCGGTCGCCGAGCTGCTCAACAGTTCCTCGGTGATCTTCCCGCCTTTCGCGAGCGTCTACTCGGCCTTCGGTTCCCTGGTGACGCCGACGCGGCTCGACCTCGTTCGCAGCGGGCTCGCGAACCTCGCCGCCCTCGATTGGCAAGAGGTCGGCAGGCTGTTCGACGAGATGGAGCAGGAAGGCCGGTCGGCGCTGTCGGAGGCCGGCTGCCGCGATCAAGGCGTGGCCTTCCGCTACGCGGCCGACATGCGTTATCGCGGACAGCATTTCGAGATCATGGTCGAGCTCGGAGACCGTCCGGCGGGCGACGCCGCGAGGCTGCGCGCGGCTTTCGAGCAGGCCTATCTCAAGATCTACAAGCTCATCCAGGCCGATGTGGAGGTCGAGGTCGTCAACTGGCGTATGACCGCGATCGGGCCGGCGAGCCCGGCTCCGCAAGTCGAGCCTCATGGAAATGCGGCGGGCCCCGTCGAGGAGCGACGATCCGTGCACCTGTGGAGAGACGGCGAAACGGTTAACATCCTGCAGCGCTCGACGCTCGACGAGCTGCATTCGATCGACGGGCCCGTCATCCTCGAGGAGGCCGAGACCACCCTCGTCATTCCGGCCGGCTGGAGCGCTGGCCTTGGCCCTCTCGGCAGCGTCATCGCCAGGCGCAAGGCCAAGGGGTAGCGGAAGTGGACAGCATCGAGCTCGAATTGATGTGGTCGAACCTGCGCAGCGTCGTCACCGAGCAGGCGAAAGCCATGCAGCGCACGGCATTCAGCCCGGTGGTGCGCGAGGCCGGTGATCTCGCCTATGCGCTCTTCGACGCCAAGGCGCGCATGGTCGTGCAGGCCGATACCGGCACGCCCGGCCATATCAACTGCCTGGCCTTCACGGCGAATTATCTCGCCGAGCTGTTCGAGGGGCAGCTCGAGCCGGGAGACATCCTGATCACCAACGATCCCTGGATCGGCGCCGGGCATTTCTACGACATCACGGTCTTTGCGCCGATCTTCCATCGCGGCCGCATCCTCGGCTTTGTCGGCTCGACCAACCATCACACCGATATCGGCGGGCCGGGCGTCGGCATCGGCGCCCTCGACGTGCATGAGGAGGGGCTGTGGATTCCCCCTCTCAAGCTCTATGAAGCCGGCCGGCCCAACCGGGTCCTGTTCGACATCATCCGCCGCAATGTTCGCACGCCCGAGCTGATCTCGGGCGACCTCGCGGCGCAGGTCGGCACCTGTCGCGGCGGCGCCGAGGCCCTGATCGAGCTGTGCCACCGCTACGCCATCGCCGATATCGACGAATTGTCCCACGAGATCATCACCCGCTCGGAATATGCCATGCGCTCGGCGATCCGTGCCTGCCCGGCCGGAACCTACCTCGGCGAAACGGTATTCGACATTTCGGGAGGCGACATCGTCACGCTCAAGGCCGCGCTCACCGTTGACGCCGAAGAGGGCGAGATCCTGATCGACTTCGCGGGCAGCTCCCCGCAGAGCACCAAGGGCGTCAACGTCGTCCTCAACTATACCCACGCCTATTCGACCTTCGCCGTGCGCAGCTGCATCAGCCCGGATCTGCCGAACAATGCCGGCAGTCTAGCGCCCATCAAGGTCAGCGCGCCCGAAGGCAGCATCGTCAATTGCCGCTATCCCGCGCCGGTCTCGGCCCGCCATGTGGTCGGCATGTATGTTCCGATGCCCATCCTCAAGGCGCTGCATCAGGTCGTGCCGAGGAATGTGCTGGCGGAAGGGCCGGGCGCCCCCTGGTCGGCCCAAGCCATCGGCAGCTTCCCCGACGGCAGGACCTTCACCTCCTCGCAGTTCAGCTTTGCCGGGGGGATGGGGGCGCGGGCGACGAAGCCCGGCCCGAACGCCACCTGCTATCCGACCGGAATTGCCGCTACGCCGCTCGAGATATTGGAAGCGGAAACCCCGATCGTCTTCTCGCGACGCGAGATCCGCCAAGGCTCGGGCGGCCGCGGACGCTCCAATGGCGGCAACGGCCAGATCGTCGAGTTCCGCGTGCGCACGGACCGGCCCTGGACGCTGAACGCTGCGCCGACCGGCATGGGCGCGGGCCCGGAAGGCCTGGAGGGCGGCAAGCCCGGCAAGCCCGGCATCTTCAAGGTCAACGGCGTCTCTCGCAGCCAGCAAGGCAAAACGCTCATGCTGCCCGGCGACGTCGTCTATATGGAAACGCCCGGAGCCGGGGGGTTCGGCACGCCGACGGACGACCGCGATGGCAATTGATCGAGCCTTCGCCTCGCGAGCCTTCGTCTCACGAGGCTTGGCCTCACGAGGCTCTCGACAGGCTCGCCGAGATCTCGCCTGCCGCCGAGGTGATGGCGGCGATCCTCGCATCGTCGAGCTGGGCCGGCATGTCGTCGATCGAAGCCAGGATGGCGATCGTGGCGACAAGCCGGTTGCCGCCCTCGAAGATCGGAGCCGCGAGCGCATTGAGCCCGGTCATTGTCTCGTTCGGCGCTACGGCCCAGCCTTGCTTGCGGATCGCCGTGACCTCGCGGCGCAGGCGTTTGGGATCGACGATGGTGCGGCTAGTGCGCGCCTCGAGGCCCGCGGCGATGACATTCTCCAGAAGATCGCTGCGCCCGAAGGCCAGGACCAGCTTGCCCTGGGCACTGCTGTGCAGGCCCAGCGGCGTGCCGATCACCAAGCCGAGCCGCAGCATGGAGCGGCCATCGAGCTGCTCGATCGTGAACAGCTTGTCGACCTCGATCTTCGAGAGGACGACCGTGCTGCCGATCCGGTCGCGGAGGCGCTGCATGACCGGACGTGCGACCGTGATGAGGTCGAACTGATTGGCGGCGGCGCTGCCAAGCTCCACGAGGCGCATGCCCACCCGATAGCGCTCGGTCTCGGCATCCTGGACGACATAACCCAGGCCCGACAGCGTGCGCAGATGATTGAAGATGCGCGTCTTGGACGTGCCGAGCGTCCGAGCGAGATCGGTCACCCTTCCGGGCTTGCTGCTGAAGGCGAGGAGCTCGAGAATCTTCAGCGCCAACGACACGCCCTGTATGCCGTTGCCCCCGAGATCGCCCTGCGTCGTCTTCGGCATGGCGTCATCCTTGTTGATCGTCCCGGCGGCCGCCGCCCCGCACCGCGGAGCCGCGAGCCCGGGAGAGCTTTGCCGAGCTTGCTTAATTCGACTATAATAACGTTGTTTCGGTACAAAAAACAACTCGGTGTTTTTCGAAAGGCGCCTCGGCGCCGGGCGGCCGGCGCCGG
>JBIOEK010000329.1:0-4897 GCA_044445925.1 Hyphomicrobiales bacterium | reverse complement strand
CCTGTGAGCGAACCGCGCAAGTCCATGGCGGAAGGCGGCGTTGCGCGCAAGCGAGACATTTGCGGCAAGGACATGGCCCCGGGGGCCATCGCGAGAAATGGCTTCCCTCCCGACGCATCATTGCGAGTCCGGCCGTGCCGTCACCGCCAGACCTTCCTGTCATCGCCTTGGCCATGCTTCGCGCGTTGCGTCTCCTGGCAGTGACGCGGTCCCGGGCTTGACAGGCCCTGATCGATGCCCTTACACTTTACCATATGGTTAAATACACTTCGTCGCTAACCTGTTGACCGGGGCGTCCATGCGGCAAGCCATGCATCGGCCGAACGGCTCGGCCGCCTTGCCGCCTTCGTGGAGAAAGAATCATGTCCGACGCAATTGCTCTCGCCGCGCGGCGAAGCCTCACCATCGAGCGACGGCTCGCAGCGCCGCCGCAAAAGGTCTTCAGCGCCTGGACGAATCCGCTTGAAATAACCCGCTGGTTCGGGCCCGCGCGGGCCGAGGCCTTGAGCGCCGAGGCGGATGCGAGGGTCGGCGGCCGCTACCGCGTCGGATTTCGCACGCCCGACGGCGAGCAGCACGAGGTCGGCGGCGTCTATCTCGAGGTGGTGCCGGACCGCAAGCTCGCCTTCACCTGGGCGTGGCGCTCGACGCCCGAACGGGAATCGCTGGTGACGGTCCTGCTCGAGGGCGATGGCGGCGGGACCGTCCTGACCCTGACGCATGAGCAATTCTTCGACGAAGCCGCTCGCGACCGTCACCTGGGCGGCTGGACCGCCACGCTCGACAAGCTCGAAGCTTATTTCGCCTGAAGCGTGCGAAGGAGCCTCTCATGAAACCCCTTCTATATATAGCCGGCTATACAAATTCCTGCAATAGGGTTCCAGGAATCGACCTTCTTCAACCTTTTCCGAGGAGCCTGGCTCAGCCGAAACGCCGCACCGTCGAGTAAATCCTGTTCGCCGCCTGGAGGAGACGCGGATCGCGCTTGACCGCGGCCTTCACGCGAGAAGCCGTCTGCATGGCTGCGCAGGCGAGCCGGCCGTACAAGGTCAGCGGCACGAAGACGTTCACGAGGCTGAGCTCGGCGGTGCAGAAGGAATTCTTGTAGCGTGCCTCGCCGACACCGAGATCGAAGCGCGTGAAGCCGCGCGCGATCAGCTCGCCCACCATGTCGTGAAGCAGGATATCGCCCGGGCTGCAGCGCGCGATCGCGGGGTCGTCGTCGAAGGATGTGAACATGCCCGAGGCGCGCGAGAATCCGGTGGCGAGGCCGAAGACCGCGACGATCCTCCCCCCGCAGCTCAGCGTCTGCAGCTCGATGGCGGGCGGTTCGCTGCCGCAAGGAGCGCAGGCGGCGCGCAGGAAGGCCTGCGTCGCCTTGTCGGCGAAGGGATTGGCGATACGCAGGGCGGCGAAGCGGCGCTGCTTCTGGGCGAAGAAGGCTTCGAGCGTTCTGGCAACGCCTTCGGGCGTGTCCGGCCTCGTGGTCGAGAGCTCGCCGAGCTTGGCGAGCGCCTGGCGCTTCTTGCGCAGCTTCTTGCGCGTGTCGGGGGATGTGCGGGCCTCGATGAAGGCCTTGGCCTCGGCCGGCAAATGGGTCTCGTAGGCCGGGCTCGCCGCCTCGACCGCACCGCTGAGCACCAGGGGGTTCGGCACGCCCTCCCAAAGCGAGGGCTCATTCATCAGCATGATCAGGTCGGCCCCGCCCGCGGCTTCGGCGGCCTTGTGCAGCAGGCACGACGGATCGGCCGCGATGATCTCTTCCCCCGCCCGGCTGGCGAGCGGCAAATGGAAGCTCGCATGCTTGCCGCCGATGCTCCTGAGCATGGTGATGCCGCTTCGCCTTACCTTCTCGAGGGGCAGGATCGCGGCTGGCCTGCCGCCGCAGTCGCGGATCAGGATGAGGGCTGGCTCCGCGCCGCTCTCGGCCGAGAGCGTGCGGATATGGCTAGCCATCCAGGCAAAACGCTGGAAGGGAGAGGCATGGGCGTTGGCCTCCAATTCGCGCCAATGGGGCTCGATGCTCTCGATGCTCCGGAAGGCTTCGACGTGGCGCACAGGACCCCCTGCATTAACCTCGCGTTGACGCGGTGTGCCTACTCCAGGGCTCGGATGCCGTTGAGCGCGAATCATGTTCAGCTTGCCGAACAACCCTTAACGCCGAGCAAAGATCGGAATGAGCGCCAGACACTCGGTTTTCGCCGCGGCGCTCGATGCGATCGGCAAGACGGGCCTCGACAGCCTCCTCGCCCCGCTCACCCGTGGCGTCGGCGTCATCTTGACGCTGCATCAGGTGCGCTCATCGCCTCGACGCGGCTTCGAGCCGAACCGCATCCTCGAGATCACGCCGGAATTCCTGGAGGCGGCGCTCCTCTCCCTCAAGAGCCTCGGCTATGAGCTCGTCACGCTCACCGAGGCCGTGGCGCGCCTGCGGACCGGCAGGGGGCGCGTCCCCTTCGCCGCGCTCACCTTCGATGACGGCTATCGCGACACTCTCGAGGAGGCGCTGCCGGTGCTCGAGCGCCACGGGGCGCCGATGACTTTGTTCGTGACGCCGGGCTTCGCCGAGCGCAGCGCCAGGCTGTGGTGGGTCGAGCTCGAGGAGGCGCTGCGGCGCCTCGACAAGATTGCGGTCATGCATGGGGATTTCCAGTTCGCGGCGCCCGCCGGCAACGAGGCGGAGAAGATCCAGGCCTTCGAGGACCTCTATTGGCGGCTGCGCGAGGGCTCCGAGGAGCGCCTGCTCGCCATCGTGTCGCGGCTTTCGGTCGCGGCCGGCATCGATGCAACCTCGCTCGTCGAGCGTCTCTGCCTCGATTGGGACGGGCTCGCGCAAATGGTGCGCCATCCGCTCGTCGCCATCGGCGCGCATAGCCTGACCCATCCGATGCTCGCCAAATGGGACGAGGCGCGGGTGCGCCAGGAGATGGCGGGCTCGCGCGAGGCGATCCGCCGGCGTCTCGGGGTGACGCCTGCGCATTTCTCCTATCCGGTCGGGGATCGCCACTCGGCGGGGGCGCGTGAGTTCGCGCTCGCGGCCGAGCTCGGCTTCGAGGGCGCGGTCACCACCCGCCCGGGCGTTCTGTTTTCCGCCCATGCGAGGCATCTGCAAGCCTTGCCGCGCATCTCGGTGAACGGGCTGTTCCAGGATGCCAGGCGCTTCGAGACGCTGGTCTCGGGCGTGCCGACCTTGATCTGGAACCGGGGGCGGCGCTGCGACGCGGCCTGATCCGTTGATCGCGGGGCCTTGGCGGCCTATGTCGGGCGCACAGAGACGGCGCCAAGATGGACGGCGCCGACAGAGACAGTGCCAGCCGCCGCAGATGACCGTCGCTTCGCTCGACCCTTCGAATCTCGCCGCGCCTGTGTCGGCAAGCGCGCGCCGCGCCGTGCCCGGTTGGGTTTGCGCCTGGCTGTGGACGGTCGCGGGGCTGGTCATCCTCATGGTGATGGTCGGGGGCGCCACGCGGCTCACGGGGTCGGGGCTGTCGATCACGCAATGGCGGCCGATCGCCGGCGCCTTGCCGCCGCTATCCGTGGCCGATTGGACCGCCGAGTTCGCCCGCTACCAGGCAAGCTCGCAATACCGGCTCCTCAATGCCGGGATGAGCCTTGCCGACTTCAAGTCCATCTATTGGTGGGAATGGGGCCATCGGCAGCTCGGCCGGTTCATCGGCTTCGTCTATGGCGGCGTCTTCCTCCTGGGCCTCGCCATGCGCGCCCTTCCCTGGCGTGTCGGCCTGCGGCTCGCCCTGATGGGCCTGCTGCTCGGGTTCCAGGGGTTGATCGGCTGGATCATGGTGGCTTCGGGGCTCGAGGCTGGCATGACCGCCGTCGAGCCCCTCGATCTCGCGGCGCATCTCTTGCTCGCGAGCCTCTTCCTCGCGACGCTCGTCGCCATGGCGACGAGCCTTCGGCGGCAAAACTCCCCCGGTCCAGCCGGCGCGCCGTCTTTGGCCCCGACTTCGGCCCCGACTTCGGCCCCGACTTGGGCCCCGACTTGGGCCCCACCTTGGGCTCCATGGCTTTCGAGGCTTCTGCTCGGCTCGATCCTGCTGCAACTCGTCTTCGGCGCGCTGGTCGCGGGCTCGCATGCGGGCTTGGTCTACAATAGCTGGCCGACCATGGATGGACGCTTCCTGCCCCCGCTCGGCGAGCTCTTCGCGTCAAGCCCGTGGTGGACGAATATCTTCGAGAATGTGACGCTCATCCAGCTCGATCATCGCCTCATCGCCTATGCGGTCCTCGCCTTGGCGTTGTGGAATGCCGCCATCTGGTCGAGGCGGGGGCATGATCGCGGCCTTGCCCGCCTCGCGGTCGCGCTCGCTTTCCTCGTTCTCGCCCAGGTCGGGCTCGGCATCGTGACGCTGCTCTTCGCCGTGCCGCTTGCCGCTGCTCTTGCGCATCAACTTCTCGCGATGCTCGTGCTCGCGGTCGCGGTTCGGCTCGTCGTCCGGTCCGGGCGGCCGGCTCTGCCGCCGCCGTCTGCCGCCCTGCCTGCGGCGGGAAGCCCCCTTGCGGCCCATGTTGCGACGCGATAAGCCCTGATCGTCATCATGGCGGCGCAAAGCGGGCCGCCGCGGCATCGCAATCGTGGCCGGAGGCTTCTCATCTTGAACGATCTCCTGAGCACCTATCTGCCGCTGGTGATCTTCTTCGGCGTCTGCGTCGTGATCGGGCTTGCCTTGCTCGTCTCGTCCTTCCTGATCGCCTATCAACAGC
This sequence comes from Hyphomicrobiales bacterium, assembly GCA_044445925.1. GTDB lineage: Bacteria > Pseudomonadota > Alphaproteobacteria > Rhizobiales > Beijerinckiaceae > GAS188. The sequence continues at coordinate 175 of JBIOEK010000329.1, read as the reverse complement.
CCGACCCCGAGAAGCTCTCGGCCTATGAGTGCGGCTTCAACGCCTTCGACGATGCGCGCATGACCTTCGATGTCCGCTACTACCTCGTGGCCCTGCTGTTCATCATCTTCGATCTCGAAGTGGCCTTCCTGTTCCCCTGGGCGGTCACCTTCGGCGGCCTCGGCTGGTTCGGCTT
>JBIOEK010000328.1:0-4899 GCA_044445925.1 Hyphomicrobiales bacterium | reverse complement strand
TCGTCGGCGCCCCGGCTAAGGCCGGCCATCGGGCTAGTCTCCGCATCTTCACGCCGGGGCGGGAATTGCCGTTCGCCGGCCATCCGACGGTCGGCACCGCCGTGCTGCTGGCTTTGCTCGATCGTGGCGGCAAGCCGGGCGAGGTCCGTTTCGACCTCGAGGAGAAGGTCGGCGTGGTGCCTTGCGCGGTCGAGGTGCTGGGCGCGGAGCGTGGGCGCGCCACCTTCACGGTGCCGCGCCTGCCCGAACGCCTCGGCGATCTGGCCGACAAGGCGGCGCTGGCGCGCGGCCTTGGCCTCGAGGAGCGCGATCTCGGCTTTGGCGAGCATCGGGCGGGCGTCTTCTCGGCGGGCGTTCCCTTCAGCTTCGTGCCGCTGCGCAACCGCGACGCGGTGACGCGAGCCAGACCCGCGGGCGAAAGCTTCGCCAAGGCCTTCGCCGGCGCCGCGCCGAATGCCTTTGTGTATTGCGCCGATCCGCTCGATCGGGCCCATGCCTACCATGCCCGCATGTTCGCGCCGGGCTTCGGCATCGCCGAGGATCCCGCGACCGGCGGGGCGGCAGCGGCCTTCGCCGGCGTGGTCATGGAATTCGACAAGCCCGCGGACGGCGAGCATGTTCTTGTCATCGAGCAGGGAGACGCCATGGGGCGTCCTTCGCGCATCGCCTTGTCGCTCGTGGTCGCCGGCGGGCGCTTGCAGGAGGCCAGGATCGCCGGCGAGGCCGTGATCATGAGCGAAGGCGGCTTGCGGGCCTGAGGCAAGCCTCGGCGTCCGGCGTTGCGCGCCCGAGCGGAGCGGCAAAGGTCTCGGCCATGACACAGCCCGGCATCCTGCATCTCGATCGCATCGAAGCGGTCTTCGCGCCGCGCGACTGGGCTTTCGCGCGGGAGCGCAAGGCCGAGATCGCGGCGCATTGGGCGGGCCTCGTCGCAAAGAACCCTGCGCTCTTCGATGGGCGCGTGCTGCTGCAATATGAGCGACGCATCGAAGGCCGCATATTCCATGCCCGCTATCTCGAGACGGATTATTCCTGCTTCACCGCCTGGCGGGATTTCGGCTGGCCCGACAAGGAGGTCTGCAACGGCTTCGCCATGGCGGCGCTGCGCGCGCGCGACGGCGCCTTCCTCTTGGGCGAGATGGGTTCCCATACGGCCAATCCCGGCAAGGTCTATTTCGCCGCCGGCACGCCGGACCCCGAAGATGTCACTTCGGACGGGAGGGTCGATCTTCTCGGCAGCGCGCTGCGCGAGCTCGCCGAGGAAACCGGGCTCGTGAGCAGCGAGGTGAAGCTGGGCGAAGGCTGGACGGCGGTGCTAGAGGGCCAGCGCATCGCCTTCATGCGGCCGGTCACGATCGACATGGAGGCAAAGGAGGCCCGCGCCCTCATCCTGTCGCGGCTCGCGCGGCAAGAGAAGCCCGAGCTCGCCGATATCCGCATCGTGCGCAGCGCCGCCGATATCGATGAGGCATCGATGCCGCCCTTCACCCGTGCGTATCTCGAGCACGCATGGGCGAATGGCGAGTAGTGAGTAGCGAATAGAAAGCGGGAAGTAGAGCGGCCCTATATTTCTATTCGCTACTCGCTATTCGCCCTATTGCAGGAACGGATTCGTCCGCCTCTCCTCGCCGATCGTGCTGCCGGGGCCGTGGCCGCACAGGAACGACACCTCGTCGCCGAGCGGCATGAGCTTTTGCCTGATCGATGCGATGAGCGTCGCATGGTCGCCCCCCGGAATGTCGCTGCGGCCGACCGAGCCCTTGAACAGCACGTCCCCGACGATCGCGAAGCCGAGGCCTGGCGCCACGAAGACGACGCTGCCCGGGGAATGGCCGGGGCAATGCAGCACTTCGAAGAGCGCCCCGCCCATGGTCACCTCGTCGCCTTCGGCTAGCCAGCGTGAGGGCACGAGGCGGCGCGCGCCGGCAATCCCATAGGCCGCTCCCGTCTCGGGGAGACGCTCGAGCAGGAACTCGTCCCCTCGGTTTGGACCCTCGACCGGAACTTTGAGCTCGTCCGCGAGCTCGGCCGCGCCGCCCGCATGGTCGATATGGCCATGGGTGAGCAGGATCTTCTCGACCGTGACGCCGGCCTTGGCGATCGCCGCGCGGATGCGCGCCAGGTCGCCGCCCGGATCGATGACGACGCCCTTTTTCGTCTCGTCATTCCAGACGAGGCTGCAATTCTGCTGGAAGAGCGTCACCGGAATGACGGCGATCTTGAGCTGCGGCATCGTCTCTCAGACCCACGGGCAATGCGAGTTGGAGGCCCCGAAGGTGCGGCCCTTGGAGAAGCGGTCGAGCCCGAAGGGGAGAAGCTCGCCGACCTCGTTGCCGCCGACCAGGAGCCTCGCCACCAGCTTGCCGACGCCGGTCATCTTGAAGCCGTGATTCGAATCGGCGATCATGTAGACATTCGGCGCCACCCAATCGAAGACCGGCACATTGTCCGGCGTGAAGGCGCCGATGCCGCCATTGCGCCGCTCGCGGAAATTCTTGCGCGAGCCTTCGAAGCGGCCCATCAGCTGCGCCATCGCGGAAGTGAGATAATCGGCGAATCCGGGTTCGGCCTGGTAGTCGTCATTGGCGTGGCCGTAAGGGTCGGTGACCGCCTTGGGGCCGATGCGGATCGGGATCGAGCCGCCCTGGACGCCCGGCCGGTCCATGCGCTCGGCGCCGTTCTTCCAATAGACGTAGAGATGGTCAGCGAGCTCCTTGCCGCTTTCCTGGTCGAGGACGGGAGTGTTCATCAGCTCGACATGCAGCACCGGCGGGTCGAGGTCTGAGGCCGAGCGGTAGGGCTTGTCCACATAGACCTCGCCCTCGAGCAGGCGCCAGTAGGTCCACATATCCTTGTCGACCTTGGCTCCGTCCCCATAGCGCGCCTCGATCTTGTCGGGACGGCCGAGCATGGCCCAATGCTTCGGCGTCCAGGCGCCGAGGCCGAGCACCACGACGTCGCAGGCGATCTCGCCGCGATTGGTCGAAAGGCGCGACACCTTGCGATTGGTGAAATCATAGCCCTCGACCTCGACGCCGGAGAGGATGCGCACCCCGTGGTCGCGGCATTTCTGGGCAAGCCCCGAGATCGCCTGGCGCGTGCCGGCATAGCCCGAGACCTTCTCGTGCAGCACGACGTCGATGCCGTCGGTCTTGAAGTCCGGCCAGATGCCCTTGAGGAAGGCGCGGGCCTCCTTGCCGTGGAACACCTGCGACGGGTAGCCGACGCTGGCCTGGCTGCGCTGCAGCTTGTCGTAATCCTCGCCTTGGTTGGCTTCGCCAGCCGACACATAGCCGACCTGCTGGAAGCCGAAGGCCACCGGATCATAGGTCCAGACATCGACCGAGTGGCGCAAAATCGCATGCAGCGGCTCGGTCATGTAGAGGTTGCGCACGCAGCCGCAGGCGATGCCCGAGGCGCCGGCGCCCGGCCCCGTCTTGTCGAGCACCAGGATGTCCTTGCCCGAACCCGTGCCTCGCGACTCGAGCTCCATGGCGAGATGCCAGGCCGTGGAGAGGCCGTGGATGCCGGCGCCGATCACCGCATAGGTGGTCGAGGAGGGAAGCGCTTCGTTCATGGCGGACCTTTCGGGTTGCGGCTCGCTCGTCGGCGGGGGGCGCCGCGAGACTAGCCATTCGGGCCCGGCGCGACAATCAAGCAGCGTCCGTGTGTCTCGCCGGCGCTTTTCCCCAGAGCCGCAAGCTGCCAATGTCGCGCAGGGTGTAAAAGGCGAGGATGGATGAGTGCCGCAATGCCCTGCCCGCAATCCGTGACCGAAGCGCCTGCGCCGGCCGCTCGATCATGACGGCGATCGCCCAACTCACCATGTACGACCTGCCCGAGATCAGGGCAGCGACTGACGCGCTGTGGCGGGCCGTCGCGGCGAGGCTCCGCATTGCCGGCCTCCCGGAGGTGCCGTCCGCCTTGTCGCGGCATCTGACCCATCACGAAAGCTGGCGCCATGAGGGGCTGCTGCTCGGCCAGGCTTGCGGCTACCCGGCGCTCAACGAGTTTCGCGACGCCTTGCGCATCGTCGCGACGCCGCTTTACGACGCGCCGGGCTGCGAGGGGAGAAGCCATCGAAGCTTCATCGTCGTGCCGGCCTCGTCGCGGGCGGCCGGCCTCGAGGATCTGCGCGGGGCGCGCTTCGCCCTCAATTCGAGCGATTCCAATACGGGCATGAACCTCGCCCGCCTAGCCTTCGCGCCTTTCGCGTCCGGCGGACGCTTCCTCGGCGAGATCGTCGAGACGGGGGGCCATGCGCGAAGCCTTGCCCTCCTTGCCCGGAACGGCGCGGATGCGGCGGCGATCGATTGCGTCACGCATGCGCTCTTGGTCCGCCACCGTCCCGAGCTAGTGGCCGCGACCCGCATCCTCGCCTGGAGCGCACCGAGCCCGTCCTTGCCTTTCGTGACGGCGCACCGGACGAGCGAGGCCGTCATCCTGGCCCTGCGCCAAGCTCTCGCCTCGACGCTTGCCGACCCGGCGCTCGCCTGGAGCCGGCAGGCCCTTTTCCTCGCGGGCGTCGCCCCGGCCGATGAGGCCGACTACGCCGTTCTGCTCGACTACGAGCTCGAGGCGCGGCAGATGGGCTATGCGCGGCTCGGCTAGAAGCCCCGAAATCGTTCACTTCCTGTTCTTGCGCGGCTGGCGCATTGCCGCTAAGGTCGAGCCTCAACGTCCGAGGGGCCGGCCCGCATGGTCACACGCGTCGCGACGCTGTCGTTCGAGGGCATCGAGGCGCGTGCCGTCGATGTGCAGGTGCTCGTCTCCTCGGGCACCGTGGTCTTCAACATCGTGGGGCTTCCCGACAAGACGGTGGGCGAGAGCCGCGAGCGGGTGCGCGCCGCGCTGATCGCGTCGGGCCTGTCGCTGCCGGCGAAGCGCATCACCGTCAAC
>JBIOEK010000327.1:0-4925 GCA_044445925.1 Hyphomicrobiales bacterium | reverse complement strand
GGCCCCGCGAGCTCAAGAGAAGCACCTGGCTCTGCACCGCTTGATCGTCGATCGGGGGAGGCTGGACTGCCGGGTCGCGATCCGAGCCCGGGCGGGTGTAGAAATTGTCGCCGCTCTCGAGCAGGATCGCCGCCTCGCCCGTATAGCGCGGCGTCGCGAGGCTCACATAGAGGAAGGATGCGATGAGCGCGAGCCCCGTCAAGCCGATGATCGGCCGCGCCTTGGCACGGACGGCCCGGCCGATCGAGCCGAGATCGAAGTCATCGCCCGCCCGGGGCGTATTCCGAGCCGGGACGTCCCCGACCTCGATCGCATAGGCGTCACTCATGGGAACGCTCCGTCAATCCGCAAGGAGCGTTTAAACACTATTAGGGTTGCCGCTCCGTTAAGAGCAGCCGCGCAAGCGCCGTGGGTCGAGACAGTATTTGTTAACCATAATGGCGCTAATGATCAGGCAATTCAGTTGAGTCCTCCCGGAACGGCCAATGAACCGTCGCCAGCTCCTCAGCGCGCTCCTCCTCGCTGCGCCCGCCGCATGCGCGCCGCGCTATCTTACGACCGGGTTCCCGGAAGAGCCGCCGAACGCGCCCTATACGCTCGCCAGCGGCGACAAGCTGCGCGTCATCGTGTTCGGCCAGGACAATCTGTCGAATGTCTATCCGGTCGACGGCTCCGGCCGCATCTCGATGCCGCTGATCGGAACGATTCCGGCGCGCGGCCTCACCACCCGCGACCTCGAGCGCCAGATCGCCGAGAGGCTGCGCAACGGCTTCCTCAGGGAGCCGCAGGTGACCGTCGATGTCGACACCTATCGGCCCTTCTTCATTCTGGGCGAGGTGATCACAAGCGGCCAATACGCCTTCGTCAACGGCATGACGGTGCAGACCGCGGTCGCGATCGCGGGGGGCTTCAGCCCCAGAGCCTTGCAATCCCAGGCCGATCTCACGCGCCAGTTCAACGGCCAGCCCTACACCGCAAGCGTGCGGATCACGGAGCCGGTGCGTCCAGGCGACACGATCGTCATCCGCGAACGCTTCTTTTGATGCGCGATCCCGTCGTGCCGACGCGCATGGATTTGCAGGCGCCGAAGCTCGACGCGAAGAGCAGGCTGCGCATACTGCATGTCTTCCGGGCGCCGGTCGGCGGGCTGTTCCGCCATGTCGAGGACCTGACCCGCGCCCAGATCGAGCGCGGCCATGAGGTCGGCATCTTCTGCGACTCGACGACGGGCGGGCCGCGCGGCGAAGCCATCCTCGCCTCGCTCAAGCCCTTGCTGGCGCTCGGCCTCACCCGCCAGCCCATGCACCGCAACCCGCATCCCTCCGATCTCATGGCACTGGCGAGCCTCGGTACCCTGATGCGCGTGATGAAGCCCGAGATCGTGCATGCGCATGGATCGAAGGGCGGAGTCTATGGTCGCCTGCCGGCGCTCATTCGCCGCGATGCCATCGTGCGCGCCTATACGCCTCACGGCGGCAGCTTCAACCACAAGCAGGGCACCGCGCTGCATTGGCTCTATATGCGGGTGGAGGCCCTGCTCGAAAGAGCGACGGACGTCTTCACCTTCGAGAGCGAATTCATCGCCGAGCGCTATCGCACCTATGTGGGGCGGCCGCATCCGCTGAGCCGCGTCATCTGGAACGGCCTGCACCCGAGGGAATTCCAGCCTGTGACGCCGGTCTCCGATGCCACATCCCTCGTCTATATCGGGGAATTCCGCGCCGCGAAGGGGTTGCCGACCCTGATCGAGGCGCTGCACCTGCTGCGTCGGCGGGGCGAAGCGGCGACCATTACCCTTATCGGCTCGGGGCCCGACGAGCAGGAGCTGCGCGCCGGTCTTGCCAAGGAATGCCGTGACGGGGATGCCGTCATCCTGCCGCCGCAAGCCGCGCGAGAGGCGATGAAGCTCGGGCGCGTCATGGTGGTGCCCTCGCGGGCCGAATCCCTTCCCTATGTCATCTTGGAGGCGGCCGCCGCCCGTGTTCCGCTGATCGCCACCAAGGTCGGAGGCGTGCCGGAGATCTTCGGGCCGTTCGCCTCGATGCTGCTGCCCAAGGACGATCCCGAGGCGCTCGCCGAAGCCATCGCCTGTCGCCTGAAGGCGCCTCCCGAAAGGCTCGCCGCAGAGGCGGCCGAGCTTTCCGCCTTTGTCGAGCAGCGCTTCTCGGTCTCCGCCATGGCCGATGGCGTGATCGGCGCCTATCGCGAAGCGATGGCGGCGCGCACCGGCATCGGATCGCCTTTGAGAGCGGCTGGTTAAGCTTTCCTAACCATTTAGGCGTAATGCTCAACCAATTCCCCGCTTGCCCGCGAGATCGCCTCGCCTTGCCATGATAATCGGGAGCTGCCGACGATGAGCAGTTTCGGCGTTCACGACATGATGAGGGTCGACGCCTCGAGCGCCGCGACCCTGATCGAAGCCGCGCGCGAGCGCGGCGAGCCGCCGCGCCTGTCGCCGCTGGCGGAGCGCCTCGCCGCGCTGCCCGTCAAGCCGACCTATTCGCCGCTCGTGCTCGAAGGGCTGGCGCGCCTCACCGACTTCGTGCTCGCGATCGCGACCGGCTTTGCCGCCTTCCATCTCTATCTCGGCGACCAACGCAGCTTCGACAGCGCCTATGCGGGCATGGTGGCCATGGTCTCGCTCGCGACGCTTCTCGGCTTCCAGATGGCGGGCCTCTACCAAATCAGCGCCCTGCGCAGCTTCAGCCATGCGATGGCGCGCCTCGCCGGCACTTGGGGGCTCGTCTTCCTCATCGGGCTCGCAGGCGTCTTTTTCATGAAGAGCAGCGACGCCTTCTCGCGCGTCTTCCTCGCCACCTGGCTGGTGCTCGGCTTCGCCGTCATCAGCCTCGGCCGGGTGATGATGGCCTCGGCCGTGCGCTGGCTCACGCGCAAGGGAAGGCTCGACCGCCGCACCGCGATCGTCGGAGGCGGGGCGCCGGCGGAGACGCTCATCAAGCTCCTGGAGCAGGAAAAGGACACCGGCCTGCAGCTCTGCGGCGTCTTCGACGACCGCGCCGACAATCGCTCCCCCGATGTGGTCGCGAACTATCCAAAGCTCGGGACGGTCGACGATCTCGTCGAGTTCGCCCGCCGCACGCGGCTCGATCTCATCATCTTCACCGTACCGGTATCTGCCGAGCAGCGCCTCCTGCAAATGCTGCGCAAGCTCTGGGTGCTGCCGATCGACATCCGCCTGTCGGCCCATATGGCCAAGCTGCGCCTGCGGCCGCGCTCCTATTCCTATATCGGCTCGGTGCCGGTGCTCGACCTGTTCGACAAGCCGATCGCCGATTGGGACCTGGTGCTGAAATGGATTTTCGACAAGGTCGTGGGCACGGCGATGCTGATCCTCCTGTCGCCGCTGCTGTTGCTGACGGCGCTCGCCGTCAAGCTCGATTCGCCAGGCCCGGTATTGTTCCGGCAGAAGCGCTTCGGCTTCAACAACGATCTCGTCGAGATTTTCAAGTTCCGCTCGATGTATGTCGATCAGCTGGATCAGGGCGCGGACAAGCTCGTGACCAAGGCCGATCCGCGCGTCACCCGCGTCGGGCGCTTCATCCGCAAGGCCTCCCTCGACGAATTGCCGCAGCTCTTGAACGTGGTGTTCTACGGCAATCTGTCGCTCGTGGGACCGCGTCCGCATGCCTTGCAGGCCAAGGCCGCCGATCGGCTCTACGACCAGGTGGTCGATGGCTATTTCGCCCGTCACCGGGTCAAGCCCGGCATTACCGGCTGGGCCCAGATCCATGGCTGGCGCGGCGAGACCGACACGCAGGAGAAGATCCAGAAGCGCGTCGAGCACGATCTCCACTACATCGAGAACTGGTCGCTGCTTCTCGACCTTCTGATCATCCTCAAGACGCCGGCCTCGCTCATCGGCAACAAGAATGCCTTTTGAGGCGACGACCGCCGCTCGAACGTCCGGGCGTGCCTTCCCTCTCCCGCTTACGAGAGAGGGTGGCGAGACGAAATCGAGCCGGGTGAGGGAGACCGGGGAAGCCTACAACCGCCCCTCATCCGCCCTCGCTCCGTTCGGGCTTATCCCGCGCGCGGGGGAAGGAGACACCGCCCCTCCCCGCGTGATTTCCACGCGCGCCGTGCAGCGCGGGCTCTTGTTCCTGCTCACGGCTTCGAGCTTCATCGCCTTCATCGAGCCCTCGCCCTACGAATTCGCATTCGCGATCGTGCTCGCCTTCTTCGTGATCAGCGGCGGCTTGCGCTTCCAGGCTTCGATCATCCCGCTCGCCTTCTGCCTGATCCTGTTCAGCATCGGCGGCTTCTTCAGTCTCGTCCCCTATCTCGACGAAGATGCATCGGTGATGTTCACCTTCATCTCCGCCTATCTGAGCGTCACCACCTTGTTCTTCGCGATGCTGCTGCGGGAGGATGCCGAGGGTCGGCTCGAAGCCTTGCGCAAAGGCTATGTGCTGGCGGCGGTCGCCGCCTCGATCGCCGGCATTATCGGTTATTTCAACATAGGCGGGCTCGGCGAAAGCCTGACGCGCTTCGACCGGGCGGCCGGCACCTTCAAGGACGCGAACGTGCTCGGCACTTTCGTGATCTTGCCGCTCGTCTACCTGGTGCGCCAGGTCTTCCTCGAGAGAATCAGGACGTGGACGGTCGCCGCCATTGCGGTCATCCTGTTCGGCGGCGTCCTTCTGTCCTTCTCGCGCGGCGCCTGGGCGCATGCCATCGGCTCGCTCGCCATGATGACCATCCTTACCTTCTCGTCGAGCCGAAGCGGCAAGGTGCGGCGGCGCATCATCGTGATGACGGTCTCCGGCATCGCCTTCGTGATCGCAGGGCTGCTCGTCTCGCTCTCCTTCGAATCCGTCGGCGCCATGTTCGAGAACCGCGCCAGCCTCGAGCAGAGCTACGATCTCGGCGAGCAAGGACGTTTCGGCAACCAGCTGAACTCGATC
>JBIOEK010000326.1:0-4935 GCA_044445925.1 Hyphomicrobiales bacterium | reverse complement strand
TTTGTGTAGCCGGCTATTGAGATCGAAATCCTTGCCCCAAGAACAGAATATGCGCCAAGGAAAGCTCATCCGGCGCTAGCCTGGCGCGGGCCTTGGACGAGAAGCATGTAATGCTCGGGCGTCTGGCGCCGGTAGTCGAGCACCGAGAAACCCGCGGCTTCGCACCAGGCTTGGACTTGCGCCGGGCTTAACCGGTGCACCGGCGGCGGTCCCTGCTCGCTCGGACCCTCGGGGTGGAATTCCGCCACGACGACCCGGGCGCCGGGGCGAAGCAGCCGAGCGGCATTGCGCAGGATGGCGGCTTTGTCCTCCGCGTGGTGGAGGACCATCGTGATCAGCGCGCAATCGGCGCAAATTCGCCCCGGCTCGAGAGTCGCTGCATCCGCGACAATTCGCCGGATGTTGGAGATTCCACGCTCCTTCTGGAGACGTTCCAGATGGGCGAGGGCCGGCGCCGCACGGTCGACCGCGTAGACGATGCCCCCGGGCCCTACCCGATCGGCAAGCGCGAGGCTCACATAGCCCGGCCCCGCGCCGATCTCCAGCACGCGCTCGCCTCCTTGGAGCCGTAGCGCATCCATCCATTCGCCCATGAGGTGGGAGCGCCTTGCCTGTCGCGCATAGACCTCTTCCCAGGAAAGATGGCTGAGATCCCTTTGGAATTTTGGCTCCACTTCATCCCTCTTCACAGGCCGAGCCGCGCGACGGACCACGCCGCCAGCCCGAGGGTGACGATGATCGAGACGGCGCCCGTGATGCGCATGGATCGGGGCAGCTTTGAATCTCGCATCCGATAGCCGATCACGGCCACCATCGCCAAGGACATGAGCAACATCGCGCGTCGAATGAGGGGAACCCCGGTCATGGAGCTCATCCCGGCGCCGCCCAGAGCGACGGACAATAAGAGCATGAGATTGTGATGCTGGCTCGCGAGAAATGCCAGCACGACGGCGCCGATCGAGAGAAGCCATTCCCTGCGCATGATCGAGGACTTCCCTTTTTCGGCATCGCCGCGGCGGCTAAGCCGTGCCGGCGATGGGCATGGCGATGGCCGCGACCGATAGGGCGGCGACTGCCGACACGACCGCGCATGCGCGCATGAAGCTGTTCATGGAAACCTCGCGAAACTGGAAGCGTTGCGCTTGTCCTATGCCAGAGAAGCTCGACCTCATATGATTTGAATCATACGCGAAGCCTAAAGCACGAAAGGCACGGCACGCGCGAATTCGCGGCTTGCTCGCACGCCGCCGCCGACAGATATAAGTGGCCATATCCCTCGACGCAGGAAAGCATCCCCATGAGTTGGCTTCCATCGAGCGACCCGATCCTCGGCGACAAGCGCAGCTGCGAGGCGCTCGAGCTCGTGATCGTGCCGCGCGCCCGCGATCTCGGCGGGTTCGAGGTGCGCCGCGCCCTGCCGCATGGCAAGCGGCAGATGGTCGGCCCCTTCATCTTCTTCGACCAGATGGGACCCGTGCAATTCGTTCCGGGACACGGCATCGATGTCAGGCCCCATCCCCATATCGGGCTTGCGACCGTCACTTATCTGTTCGACGGGAAGATCATGCATCGCGACAGCGAAGGCAACGCGCTCGAGATCACGCCGGGCGAAATGAATCTCATGACCGCGGGCCGCGGCATCGCCCATTCGGAGCGCACGCCCGAGGGCATCCGCGCCGCGGGCCAGGGCATGTTCGGGATCCAGAGCTGGATCGCCCTGCCGCGCGCCCTCGAGGAGACCGACCCGTCCTTCCAGCATTTCGACGCCACGCAATTGCCGATCGTCGAGGATGGCGGCTTATGGGCACGCGTCATCGCCGGATCGGCGTTCGGTAAGTAAGACCTCGCCGGTCGGGACGCTGTCGGACTGGCTCTATGCGGAAGTGATTTTGCGGGCCGGCAGCGAGGCCCCGCTCGATCCGGACCAGGAGGAGCGCGCCGTCTATGTGGCCGAGGGCGAGGTCGAGATCGCCGGCGACAGCTTCGCGGCACCGAGCCTGCTCGTCTTCCGGCCGGGCGACCGCATCACCGTCAAGGCGAAGCGCAAGGCGCGCCTGATGTTCCTCGGCGGCACCGCGATGGAAGGCCCGCGCTATATCTGGTGGAATTTCGTGTCCTCGAGCAAGGAGCGCATCGAGGCGGCCAAGGAGGATTGGAAGGCTGGACGATTCGGCCCCGTGCCCGGCGAGACGGAGTTCATTCCCCTCCCCGAGCGCTAGTGATCGGGATGGCCGCCGAGACGGAGCCAATTTGGGCGCCCTGACATCCGTGTCATGGCAGGCCCTGTGCCTGCCATCCCGGCGCGATGAGCGCCCGCACGGGATGGCTTTGCGCTGCCAGCCCTTCAATGAAAATGGCTACCGAGCGGCCGCCATGGCTTGGATTCGTGGGGAGCGAGGACGATATCTTGGCAAAGGCGCCCTTGGGCGCCCTCGGCGCGGCAAGGACCGGTCTTACCCATGCGACATGCTCTTCTTCTGGCGCTCGCGCTCTCTCTGCTGCTCGGAGCCTGCCAGAGCTCCGGCGGCGGATCCTCGCCCTACGGGGCTGAGAACAATGGAGTGAACAGGCGCGGCGAAGCGGGCTTCAATCGCTGAGCCGATCGAGCGCGCTCCTTCTCCCGTTTACGGGAGAAGGTGCCCCTCGCGTCAGCGAGGGGCGGATGAGGGCAGTGCCGCTTCAGCAAGCGCCCGTTTGATCGCGTCCAGCGCGATGTCCCCACCACCGATCACGATATCGTTTGAAAATCTCAGGACATGCCAGCCTCGCGAACGCATCCATTCGTCCCGGCGCTGGTCCTTTTCGCGCTGCTATCGCACGCCTTCGCGGCGCGCGAAGGAGGCGATGACGACCTCGCTCATGCGCACGAATCTGGCGCTCGGCCCCTCGGCGCCGACGCTCTGGCGGCTCACCCGCGCCCCTTCGATCAGGAGCGACAGCGTATCGGCGAGGAGTTCCGCCTGCACCACTCCGGCCTCCCGGCAAAGCCTCTCCAGGCGATTGCGCTGCGCCGTCTTGAAATCCTCGATCACGCGTCTTGCGGGATGCCCGATCGCGGACAATTCGCCGGCGGCGTTCGCCATGTCGCAGCCGCGCCCATCGGCGAGCATGCAATCGGCGACGCGCCGGACGAAGCCCTGCAATTGCGCGAGCCCGTCGCCCGGATAGACGGTCTCGAGCTCGCTCCACGTCGCCTCGGCCTCGCTTGCGAGCTTCTTCAGGCATTCGACGATCAGGTCGTCCTTGGAGCCGAAATGGCGGTAGAGCGTCATCTTGTTGGTGCCCGCCGCCTCCGCGATCGCATCGACGCCGATGCTCCTGATCCCATGCTTGTGGAAGAGATCGCAGGCCGTGACGACGATGCGGTCGCGCGGCCGCAATCGCGGCTGGCCGCAAGGATCGAGGTGGCGCTGGCCTGCTTCGAGCTTCGCCAATTTCTTTCGCCGTCTCCCTTGACGAGGCCGCGACCGGGCTGTAGCTAGCCGTTGTTACTTAGCGGTAACATTATCGGCGCAAGATCGTCAAGATCGGGGTTCGATCGACGAATTCTCGGTGCGGATACAAGGGCGGCGGCGCGCATTCGGCGCATCCTTCATGACGCCGCGCCCGGAGGAAACGACCGGAAAATTGGGCAAGGCGGGCATTGCGCCCCATATGATCGCGAAAGAACGCCTGATGACGCAGCCCCGCGCCGATCGAACGATCAAGGACATCAAGGTGGAGTCATTGCGCCAAGGTCTTTCCGCGGCAGAAGGGAAGCGCGCTTCCCTCAGGCCCGACCGCGCATGGTGAACTTCTTCATCCAGCGGCCGATCTTCGCCTCCGCCATCGCCATCATCATGGTGCTGGCGGGTGCCATCTGCTACCGGCTGCTGCCCGTCTCGCAATTCCCCGAGATCACGCCCCCGCAGGTCGTGGTGAGCGCCCATTATCCGGGCGCCAGCTCGCAAGTGGTCGCCGACACGGTGACGACCCCGCTCGAGCAGCAGATCAACGGCGTCGCCGGCATGACCTACATGTCCTCGGTGAGCGCCAATGACGGCTCCTCGAACATCACCATCACCTTCGACGTCGGCTATCCGCTGAACGTCGCGGCGGTCGACGTGCAGAACCGCGTCTCGCAGGCCTCCTCCTCCCTGCCCGGCATCGTCAACCAGGGCGGCGTCACCATCACCAAGCAGAACCCAAACTTCGTGCTGATCGTGAACCTGTTCTCGCCCGACGGCTCGATCGACGACGCGGCGCTCTCGAACTACGCCTATCTGCAGCTCGCCGATCCGCTGAAGCGCCTGCCCGGCGTCGGCGACGTGCAGATCTTCGGCGAGCGGCGCTATTCCATGCGCATCTGGCTCAATCCCGACCGCCTGGCCAATCTCGGCATCACCGCGGTCGACGTGCAGCAGGCCATCGCCGAGCAGAACATCCAGGTGGCGGCCGGCAAGATCGGCCAGTCGCCTGCGCCCGCCGGCACGCCCTTCGAAATGCAGGTGAACGCGGTCGGGCGCCTGAGCGATCCCGCCCAGTTCGGCGACATCATCGTGCGGGCCGAGACCGGCAACTCGGCGACGGTGCGGCTGCGCGACGTCGCCCGCATCGAGCTCGGCGCCCTGCAATACGGCTCCTCGGCCTTCCTCGACGACAAGCCGACCATCGTGCTCGGCGTCTTCCAGATGCCGGGCTCGAACGCGCTCGACCTGCAGCAGCATGTGCAGGACAAGATGGCCGAGCTCGCCAAGCGCTTTCCCAAGGGCATCGACTATGCGATGCGCTACGACACGACGCGCTTCGTCTCGGCCTCGATGCGCGACGTCGTGTTCACGCTCGGCCAGGCGATCCTGCTGGTCATCGCCGTGGTGTTCGTCTTCCTGCAGAGCTGGCGCGCCACCCTGATCCCGACCATCGCCATCCCGGTCTCGCTGATCGCGACCTTGGTGG
>JBIOEK010000325.1:0-4954 GCA_044445925.1 Hyphomicrobiales bacterium | reverse complement strand
GGTCTGGATCTGGATGGGCGAGAAGGCGCAGGCCGACCCCGGGAAGGTGTTCGAGGTCGTGCATTGGGACAACCCGCAATGGGGCCGCACGAGCGGGGATTCCATGCAGGTCGCCTGCGACTACCGCTATGTCACCGACAATCTGCTCGACCCTTCGCATGTGGCTTGGGTGCACCAATCCTCCTTCGGCAGCGCGGCTTGCGAGGATACGCCGGTCGAGACCGAGATGCTGGCGAACGGCGTTCTGGTGTCGCGCTGGATGCGGGACGTCGAGGTCGCGCCCTTCTACAAGCCCTTCCTGAAGTTTTCGGGCAATTGCGACCGCAAGCAGCATTACGAGGTGCGCTTCCCCTCGCATGCCTTCATCAGGGCGATCTTCGTGCCGGCCGGGACGGGCGGGGACGACGAAAAGCTGCATCCCGACGTGTTCTTGATGGATTCCTACAACTTCATGACGCCGGTCGACGAGAAGACGACGCACTACTTCTGGTTCCAGGCGCGCAACTTCGCGCCCGGCGACGAAGAGGTCTCGGCGGTGTTCGCGAAATCGGTGCGCTCGGCCTTCCTCGAGGACAAGGGGGTGCTCGAAGCCGTGCAGCGCGGCATGGACAACAAGCTCACCCCTAATCTCGACCTCAAGATCGATGCCGGCCCCTTGCGCTTCCGCCACCGCCTGGCCGCCATGATCGCCGAGGAAGCCAAGCTGCCGCAGGCCGCCAAGCTGCCGCAGGCCGCGGAGTAGATCGAAGCTCCATGCGCGTGATCTTCCAGAAATCGGGCCGCGGCGCCGATTGGGATCCCAATTCCTATTCGCTCCTCGAATTCGCCGAGGAGCAGGGGCTCAACCCGGCCTTCAGCTGCCGCGCCGGCATCTGCTCGACCTGCAAGACCCAGCTCGTCTCGGGCGAGGTCGGCTATTTCGAGGAGCCGCTCGAGGATCTCGAGGACGGCGCGGCGCTGCTGTGCTGCTCGAAGCCGCTGACGGATGTGGTGCTCGATATGTGAGCCTCGTCGCGGCCATGACGATATAGCCATGACGATATCCGGCTAACCTCCATCACCCGCGACAAATGTCGCAGCGAGTTCCGCCTTGAGGGCGAAATGCTGCACCTTGCCCATGGCGTTCTTGGGCAGCGCATCGCGCAACAGGATCCGGCGCGGCAGCTTGAAGCGGGCGAGATTTGCCGCAAGATGCGCCTTGAGCCGCTCGGTATCGATCTGGTGGCCTGGGCGCGGCACGACGAGCGCGATAGGCCTTTCCTGCCAGCGCGGATCGGGCATGCCGATCACGGCGCATTCGGCGATACCGGGAAATTCGAAGATCACGCGTTCGATCTCGGCCGGGTAGATGTTCTCCCCGCCCGAGATGATGACGTTGGTCTTGCGGTCGCGCATATAGAGATAGCCGTCGGCATCGACCATGCCGATATCGCCGGAAAGGAAGAAGCCGTCGCGAAAGGCCAAGGCCGTCGCCTTCTCGTCCCGCCAATAGCCGCCGAACAGGCCGGGGCTTCTGAGCGCGATCTCGCCCGGCACGCCTGCCGCCACTTGCTCTCCGGCATCGTCGAGGACGCGCAGCTCCGAGGTTATTCCGGCAAGCCCCGTCGTATCGCGCCTGAGGCGCGGCTCATCGAAGCGCTCATAGACCGAGACCGGACCCGTCTCGGTCGCGCCATAGACCTGGATGACGCGGACTTGACGCCGCGCGAAGGCCTCCACCAATGCTTCCGGCACGATGGTCGAGCCGGTGGTGATCGCCCGCAAGGACGAGAGGTCGGCCGTCTCGAAGCCCGGATGCTCGAGGATCGCCTGCAAGGTCGTCGGCACGAGCACGATGAGGCTGGGCCGCGCTTCGGCGATGGCCGCGAGAGTGGGTCCCGGCGCGAAGCGGCGATGCAAGGTCAGCGTCGCCCCCATCTGCAAGGCGGGCGTCGTCTGGATGTTGAGTCCCCCGACATGGAACATCGGCAGCACGGTGAGCACATGGTCCTTGGCGGTCAGGCCATGCATATGGGCCGAGGCCACGGCGTTCCAGTGCAGCGCTCCCTGGGTAAGAAGCGCGCCCTTGGGGCGCCCGGTGGTACCCGAGGTGTAGACGAGCAGCAGCTTGTCCTCGAGGCTTGCGGCCGCAGGCGCCGGACGAGGGGACGCCTCGGCGAGCATGGTCTCCATGTGGACGGCGCCTTGAATGCCGGGGTCGAGGCCGACGACGCCCATCCCGGGAGAAGCCGCCATGAGAAGACCGAGATGGTGCTGGAACTCCTTTTCGATCGCCAGCACCTTCGGCTCGGCGTGGCCGATCATGAAGGCGAGCTCCGGCGAGGCGAGGCGCCAGTTCAGCGGCACCAGCATCGCGCCGAGGCGGGCGCAGGCATAGAGAAGCACCAGGAGGTCCGGGGAGTTGAGGCCAAGATGCGCGACACGATCTCCATGAGCGACGCCGAAGCGTTGGGCGAGTGCCCGGGACGCGGCCTCGATGCGCGCCGAGAAGCCCGCATAGGTGAGCACCGTGCCTTCGCAGCTGATCGCGACCTTCTCCGGAGAGAAGGCGGCATTGCGCATCACGAGATCGGCAAGCGTCATTCCAAATGTCGGTCCTGGCATCGGTCGTGGCATCGGGCGCCCATCCTGTTGGAATGCCGGACGATCCTGACGGGCGCGGCGGCCAGCGTCCAGGGACGGCGCATCGCAATGGCCGATCCGCGCATTTGCGGTTGCCCGGGCTTGCCCGCAAGCTACAACCCGCCGGCGCCATGACGACAACCTCCCCGAAGCCTCCCCGCCGCCGGGCGACGCTGTTGCGCCGCCTGGTGAGCCTTGCCTACCTCATACCCCTGGGGCTCGTGGCGCTGTTCCTCCTGCTCGCGATCATCTATTCGCAGACGCATCCCCCGTCGATGCTGATGCTCGGCCGCTGGGCGACGGGCCAGCCCGTGGACCGGCGCTGGGTTGCGCTCGACGACATATCGCGTCATCTCGTGGCCGCGGTCGTGACCTCGGAGGATGCGCGGTTCTGCAGCCATCACGGCGTCGATTGGGTCGAGATGCGCAACGCCATCGAGGACGAGGAAGGGGGGCCGGGCCGGGGCGCCTCCACCATCACCATGCAAACGGTGAAGAACCTATATCTGTGGAACTCGCGTTCCTTCATCCGCAAGGGGCTCGAAATCCCCATGGCGCTCGGGCTCGACCGCCTCTGGTCGAAGCGCCGCATCCTCGAGGTCTATCTCAACATCGCCGAATGGGGGGAAGGCGTGTTCGGCGCCGAGGCCGCGTCCCGCGCGGCTTTCGGCAAGCCCGCGAAGGATCTGACCCAGCGCGAGGCGGCGCTGCTCGCCGCGGCCTTGCCCAACCCGAAGCAGCGCGATGCGCGCCATCCGAGCCGGAAGTATCGGCAGCGCGCCACGACCATCGCCCGCCTCGCCACGCCCGACGCCGACTGGCTCGACTGCCTCGGCAGGAAGTGAGGATCGGCGCAAAGCGATAATCGGCTTGCTGCCAAGATCAGCAGGAAGCGACGATCAGCGGGAAGCGACGATCACTTGGCGTGCTTTGCCTGCCAGCGCTTCATCCCCGCGATTTCCTTCTCTTGCGCCTTGATGATGGCTGTCGCCAATTTCCGCAAGGATGCATCCTTGCCGTATTGCAATTCGGCCTTCGCCATGTCGATCGCGCCTTGATGGTGAGGGATCATCATGGCGACGAAATCCTTGTCGGCATCCCCGGTCATATCCGTCTGCATGCCTTGCTGCATGTCCTGCATCGCCTTCATCAAGGCCTGATCGGCATCGCCCTCTCCCATCTTCATGCCCTGCGCGACGGCAAAGGCCGGCAGGAGGGCGAAGGCCAAGGCCAGGGCAAGACTTCTGATCTTCATGGGTTGGGTCCTTGATGCGGATCGGGATGGGCGCGCGCCATATCCCACCTTATCACCAGGCAGGCTCAAGTCTCCCCTGGCCCCGCCTCGAACGTGCCTTGCGCAAGCTTGACGAGATGAGCCCGGATGTCTTGCGGCCAGGCTTCGATTCGCGCCTCGAAGCCTTTCTGGTCGCCAGAAAAGAGCGAGCGAGCGGCTTCCTCGAAGCCTTGCTCATTGCCGGCGATCGCCGCCATGAAGCGGTAGGCTGCATCCTTGGCCTGCCGCACACGGTCCGGCCGCTCGGCGGAACGGCGCGCCTGCTCGACCAGCTTCCGCAGCGCCACGGAGGCTCCGCCTGGCTGCGAATTGAGCCAGTCCCAATGGCGCGGCAAGAGCGTGACCTCGCGCGCCACGACGCCGAGCCTCGGACGCCCCGGTCCGCGCGCCGGGTGCTTGGGACTCTCGGTACTCTCGGGATTCTTGGTACTCTCGGGATTGTTGGGTACATGCGGCGCCATGGCGGACGAGGCGGCGGTGAGGCGCCGCACCACATCGGCGGCGGTGCCGCGCAGATCCAATTCGACGGGCAGGCTGGTCGCCGCGTCGAAGACCAACGAGGATAGGTCCACGTCTTGATCGAGGGCAGCCTTCACGGCGAGAGCGACCTCCTCCAGGCCTCCCGAGGCGATGCGTCTTGCGCCCGCAAAGGCGATGCATTGCGTGCTCGTTCTTGTTGTCATGGCCGCCTCGCTGTTATCGCCCATTAATACCCGGGTGAAAAGCTCGTGTCAATTATACCCGGATAAAATATGCCCGCCAACCACGTCTCTTTTTTTGGTCTCTCCTTGAAGAACGGGACAGGCGTGGAGGGCCGGGCCGACGCCCGGCCATGACGGGAAGGCTATGGCGATCGGCTTGCGCTTCGCTCGGCCGGCAGCGATCGGCAGCGCCACAGACGTCATTGCGAGTTCAACACCGGCCGGCGCGGCCGACCCAGCCTTGATGAAACGAGCCGCCATCGCCGCTGCTGTCTGAGACAGCACCGGGGGCTTCGCCTCATGGCAATGACGGAAGGTGTCTCCTTAACGGCCCGAT
>JBIOEK010000324.1:0-4959 GCA_044445925.1 Hyphomicrobiales bacterium | reverse complement strand
GGAGCGTTGGATCGCAGGCATCGACGGCGTCGGCTCGCACACCCTCGCCAATCTCCTCGCCATGACCCGATATGGCGGCGCCATCGCCGCCTGCGGCCTCGCCCAGGGGATGGATCTGCCGGCCTCGGTCGCGCCCTTCATCTTGCGCGGCGTCTCGCTCCTCGGCATCGACAGCGTGATGGCGCCCAGAGCCCGCCGCATCGAAGCCTGGTCCCGCCTGGCTCGCGATCTCGACCTCGCGAAGCTCGACACCATGACCAAGACCATCCCGCTCGAGGAGGTCATCGGCGCGGGCGAAGCCATCCTCTCGGGCAAGGTGCGCGGCCGCATCGTGGTGAAGATCGGCTAAGACCTCGGCGTTGGCACCAGGACAGCGCGAGGAGCTCGCCATGCGGCGCGCCGTCTCCAATCTTCCTGTCGACCGCGACGCGCTATGGGCCGATATCATGGCGCTCGCCAAGCTCACGGACCCAGGCGCGCCCTGCGCGCGGCGCTCCTTCTCAGCACTGTTCCTCGAGGGGCGAGAATGGCTCCGCGAGCGCTTAGCCGAAGCAGGTCTCGCGGTCCGGATCGATACGGCCGGCAACCTGATCGGCCGCATCGCAGGCTCGAACGCCAACGCCGGCACCATCGTCGTTTGCTCCCACAGCGACACTGTGCCATCCGGCGGACGCTTCGACGGCATGGCGGGCATCGCCTGCGGCCTCGAGATCGCGCGAACCCTGCGCCGCCGCGGCATCGTCCTGCGGCATGCGCTCACACTGGCTACCCCCCGCCGCGACGCCGCAACTCGGCCTCGTTGATCGGCCGCGATGCATGCCCGAAGCGGGTGCGATAGACTTGCATGTTCTCGATGATGCGCTGCACATAGTCGCGCGTCTCCGTGATCGGGATGCGCTCGATCCAATCCACGGGATCGACGTTGCCGTGGCGCGGATCGCCATGCGCGGCGATCCATTCCTTCACCCTCTTGCCGCCGGCATTATAGGCCGCGAAGGTGAGCACGTAGGAGCCACCCTGCTCCGCGAAGAGCTCGCCGAGATGGGCCGCCCCGATACGCGCATTTAGCGAGGCGTCGCTGTTGAGCTTCGACATGTCGAGCGCGATGCCGGCATGCTGGGCCGTGCGGCGCGCCGTATCGGGCATCAGCTGCATCAGCCCCTTGGCGCCGGCGGTCGAGGTCGCCGTCTGCGCGAAGGCGCTCTCCTGCCGGGCGATGGCGTAGACGATGGGCTTGTCGGCCGAGTTCGCCACCGGTTGGTAGTAAGGCACGCCGAAGGTCGGGAAGGCGAAATCGTCGAGCGCATAGCCGCGCTGCGTCGCGATCTTGCCGAGCACGAGAGCAGCTCCCGCATCGCGCCCGTTCTCGACCACCTTGCCGAGCGCTGCCATCTGGCCCTCGTCGGTGAGCCGCCGCGCGACGTCGGCGACCAGCGGCAGCGCGAAATCGCTCCCCCCCACCGCGTAGAGGAACTCCGCGACCCTGATGGCAAGATCGCGCTCGTCGCCGGTCGCGAGCTGCCTTGTTTCCCGCAACGGCAAATCGGTCAGGTTGAGCTTGGCCCTGGCGAGCTGGCCGTAATAGGTCGTCGCATAGGCGGAAGCTTGCGTGTAGGCCGATTGCGCCGCTCCCGCATCGCCCAAGGCCTGCGCGGTCCGGCCCTGCCAATAGGCCGCGCGCGCGATCGAGGCGGGCATCGCCGCGATCGAGGCCGCCACGGCGAAATGCGGCGCCGCTAGCGTCGGATCATCGAGGAAGCGCAGCGCGATCCAGCCGGCATGGAATTCCGCCTCGATGCGCATCTCGGCGCTCGCGGCGCCGTGCCCGGCGCAAATCTCGTAGGCCATCCAGATCTGGTCGGCGGATTTGCCGTCGCCTGCCGGTCTTGCGTCGCCGGGCTTGCCGGCAACGGGCTTAACGGCAACGGGCTTGGCGTCGCTGGCATCGAGGAGCTTGCGGGCGATCATGCGGCGCTCGACCCACCAGGCATCGCCGTCGACGATGAGCGCCGGGTCGCGCGGCGCCGAAACCATCAGCTTGGCGGCCTCGGCGAGTTTGTCTTGCTTGTCCGTGCGCCGCAGCAGCTGGATGCGCGCGAAGATGAAGGACGGATCGGTCTTGAGCTTCGCAGGCAGCGCCGCGAGCAGCGCCTCGGAATTGCCGGCCTCGTCGATGACCGCGGCCTCGGCCTTGGCGAGCGCCAGCTCGTCCACGCCCGCGAGCGCGGCGGCGCGCATCAGGCGGCCCGCGTCTTCCTTGTAGAAGGCCCGATCGGCGCGAAATTTATGGTCCTCGACGGTGAGGAGGTCGCCGAACTCCTCGAGGATCTTGGATTCGAGTGGGTGGCCGAACTCGCCCTCGCGCCAGACCTCGCGCACCAGCGCCGCTGCTTCCTCGGTGCGTCCCTGGTTGCGCGCGAGCCTCGCCAGCGCGAGCTTGCCAGGCGCACTCTCGGGCCTCGCCTTGGAGAAATAGGAGGCGAGCAGGGCAAAGCCTTGCTTGTCGGCGTAGAGCGCCTCCTCGCTGCGCCGGCGCAACCACAGCGCTGACGGCCAATCGGGATGGGCCTTCAGGAAAGCCGTGATGCGCCTGAAGCCCGTGCCGTGCGAATCGGTGCGGATCGCCACCCATTCGAGCGCCGCGCGCGCGGTTTCGGTCGCGACGGTCGCGGCGAAGGCATCGCCCAGCGCCATGTCGCCCTTGCGGTAGGCGGCGATGGCGGGTCTTGCCTTGTCGGCGTCGGGCGGCGCGATCGAAGCCGGCAAGGGTGCGAGCGCGGGATCCCAGTCTCCCGGCATCACTTGGACTTGCGGCACTTGGCCCTGCGTCCCTTCTCCAGGCAGCTTTTGGCCGGGCGCCATTTGGCCAGGCTCGAGACTGGCATGCAGCGGATCGGCGAGGGG
The DNA here is from genome assembly GCA_044445925.1 of Hyphomicrobiales bacterium. GTDB lineage: Bacteria > Pseudomonadota > Alphaproteobacteria > Rhizobiales > Beijerinckiaceae > GAS188. The sequence continues at coordinate 2,055 of JBIOEK010000324.1, read as the reverse complement.
CGCCGTGGGCTCCGGCACCGCCGGGGCAGGCGGCAAGAGCTGCGGCAAGAGCCGCAAGGCGGGAGCATCGGGCTCCGCATAGGGTGTCGCGAGCGCGACCTGCATATCGGCCGCTGCCGGCGTCGCGACAGGAAGGCCATCGCCCTCTCCGGTCAGCTTGTCGATCGCGGCGAGCGGCGAGTCTTGAGGCGGCGAGTCTTGAGGCGGCGCTTCCCGCACCGCCGATGCCGCCCCCTCGCTTTCCGCGGCAAGGTAGGCTGCCCCTTGCGTCGCCCAGCTGGGCTTCGTGACGGGCTCAGGGGCGCTCGGGCCCGGCGAGGGCATCGGCTTCAACCTCGCGACCGTACCCAGGGGGACGGTCAAAATGGCCGCGAGCCTGCTGTCGGCCTCGGCTTTGAGGCCGCCCTCGCCATTCCCAGCTGGAACAGGCGCCAACATAGCCGCGAGAAGCACCACCAAGCCCGACGCGGCGATCGGGAGATGGCGGGAAACCGATGACAAGTCCTGACGACCCTCCTGGCGCATGATCCCGAAAAGCGGCTCTACTTCTCCGATAAGATCATGCGTTAAAACAAAGAGATGGAACTCTGTGTCGACTCAACCTGAACGCATCTCGCCCTAGCGGCGGCCCTGTTTCCGAGCTTGCGCGCCTTGCCTTCACGAATCCTTAACCCTCGGCGCACCGGGCCGGCGCACCGAGGCAACGATCGGAACAGAGCCGGAAAATGCGGCGCGCTGAGGGCCGTGATGTGGAGCCTGCGGGCACGCGGCGAGGTTTGAGGCGCTGCCTGGCGCGTCAGGAAGACGGAGAGAGACGGCAACGCCGGCCTTCGGCCCGGGCTCGGAGCCCTGGCCTACCCCTTGTCTCGCATCAGCCTTCCCTGCTCGCGCTGCCAGTCGCGCGCCCGCTCGGTCTCGCGCTTGTCATGGAGCTTCTTGCCGCGCGCCAATGCCACCTCGACCTTGGCGCGGCCGCGCTCGTTGAAATAGACCTTGAGCGGCACGACCGTCATGCCTTCGCGCTGCACGGCGCCCAGAAGCTTGCTCACCTCGCGCTTGTGCAGCAGCAATTTGCGCGGGCGGCGGGTCTCGTGGTTGAAGCGGTTGGCCTCGAGATATTCCGGGATATAGGCGTTGAAGAGATAGATCTCCCCGCCCATCTCGCCCGCATAGGAATCCCCGATCGTGGCCTTACCGCCCCGCAACGACTTCACCTCGGTGCCGGTGAGCGCGATGCCGGCCTCGAAGGTCTGGCCGATCTCGTAGTTGAAGCGCGCCTTGCGGTTGTCGGCTGCGATCTTGTAGCGGGTCTCGTTGCGGGCCGCCATCAGCCGTTCAGCACGCCGGCATGCACCATGGCCGCCTTGATGGCCGCCCCCGTCTGCGGGCTCACGGGCAAGAGAGGCAGGCGCAGCTTCTCCGCGCAGCGGCCGAGCAGCGAAAGCCCGTGCTTTGCCCCCGACACGCCGGGCTCGATGAAGATCGCCGCGTGCAACGGCGTCAGCCGGTCCTGCAGCCGCAGCGCCTCGGCGCAGTTGCCGCCGAGCCAAGCCTGCATCAGCTCGGCGCAAGGGCGCGGCGCGACATTGGCGGTGACCGAGATGCAGCCATGCGCACCGGCCGCCATGCAGGCGAGCGCCGTCATGTCCTCGCCCGATAGCTGGATGAAATCCTTCCCCATGGCCTGCCGCTGCAAGGAGACGCGCGCCACATTGCCGGTCGCGTCCTTCACGCCGGCGATGTTCTTGAGCTCGTAGAGCCGCCGCATCGTATCGACCGACATGTCGATCACCGAACGCGGCGGAATGTTGTAGATGATGATCGGGATGCCGACCGCGTCGTTCACGGCCTTGAAATGCTGGTAGAGCCCCTCCTGGGTCGGCTTGTTGTAGTACGGGTTGACCACGAGCGCGCCCGTGGCGCCGGCCTTCTTGGCGTGCGCGGTCAGGTCGATCGCCTCGGCGGTGGCGTTGGAGCCGGTGCCCGCGATGACGTGGAGCCGGCCGCGCGCCGCTTCGATGACGATCTCCACCACGCGCTTGTGCTCGTCGTGGC
>JBIOEK010000323.1:0-4996 GCA_044445925.1 Hyphomicrobiales bacterium | reverse complement strand
TGGGCGGTGACATTGTCCTTCGCCTTCTCGACCTTGGTCACCTTGGCGCCGGTCATGATCTTGATGCCGGCCTTCTCGAAGCGCTTGCGCGCCAAAGCCGCGATCTCGGCATCCTCGACGGGGAGGATCTGCGGCAGGAGCTCGACCACCGTGACCTCGGCGCCCATGTCGCGGAAGAAGGAGGCGAACTCGACCCCGATCGCGCCCGAGCCCATCACCAGCAGGGATTTCGGGATCGCAGGCGGCACCATCGCCTCGAAATAGGTCCAGATCAGTTTGCCGTCGGGCTCGATGCCGGGAAGGAGGCGCGGGCGCGCCCCGGTCGCCACGATGACATGCTTGCCCTCATACAGGCCTTGGCCCAACACGCCTTTCGGAGCCGGGAGGGCCGGCTGCATGGGGGGCTTCTTCGAGGCTGCGACCGCAACCTTGCCCGGCGCCTCGAGCGTCGCCTGGCCCCAGATCACGTCGACCTTGTTTTTCTTCATCAGGAAGGCGACGCCCTCGTTGAGGCGTTTCGAGACGCCGCGCGAGCGCTGCACCACGGCCGCTGCGTCCGGCTTGATCGTCCCCTCGAGGATGAGGCCGTAATCCTTGGCGTGCTGCGCCTGGTGCAGGATCTCGGCCGAGCGCAGCAGCGCCTTCGTCGGGATGCAGCCCCAGTTGAGGCAGATGCCGCCGAGATGCTCGCGCTCGACGATCGCCGTCTTGAAGCCGAGCTGCGCCGCCCTGATGGCGGTGACATAGCCGCCGGGTCCGGCGCCGATCACGATGATGTCGTAGGAGGTTGCCATGATCGTCTCGCCTTGTTTCTTCGCCGTCGGCCATGGGCCGAGCCTGGACTTTCAGCGCAGAGCGCGCTTGGCCGCAAGCCCCGGCGGCGCGGCCCCGGGCGATTTTACGGTTCACATTCCCGATTCCGTCAATAAACTGTCATGCGCAGCGAGGAGGAACGTTGGGCCGCTGCGCAAGGGGGATAGGATGAAGACTGGGAAGTTGCTGCTTGCCGCGGCGATCGGTGGCTCGTTGTCCCTTTCCCTGGCGATGTCGGCTGGCGCCGAGGATCAGCCGCACAACGTGCTGCTCTTCGTTTCGGATGGCCTGAGAGCCCGTATCGTCAACAACCAGACTGCGCCTTCGATGGCGGCGGTGCGCGACAAGGGCGTGCGCTTCGCCAACAGCCACGCGCTGTTTCCGACCTTCACGACGCCGAATGCCTCCGCCATGGCGACCGGCCATTATCTCGGCGACACCGGCGATTTCTCGAATGCGATATATACGGGATTTCCGGTCCCGGGCGCCGGAAACTCGGTGACGCCTTTCCTCGAAAGCGACCCCGTGCTCGGCGACGTCGACGTGCATTTCGCGGGCGACTATATCAATGAGGTGACGATCCTGCGCGCCGCGCGCGAGGCGGGTTTCCACACCGCGGTCATCGGCAAGCTCGGCCCGGCATTGATCTTCGATCACACCGAGCGCACCGGCCAGAAATCCGTCGTCCTCGACGACTCGACCGGCTCGAAGAACGGAATCCCGCTCGCCCCCTGGATGACCGATGGGCTGACTGCGGCCGGCCTGCCGCTCGCCGCGCCCTCGCGCGGCGACAACGGCAAGCCCGGCAACGCGACGACCCCCGGAACGCTCACTGCCAATCTCGAGCAGCAGAACTGGATGGTCGACGCGGCGACCAAGGTGGTGCTTCCCGAGTTCAAGAAGGACGGCAAGCCTTTCGTGCTGGTCTTCTGGTCGCGCGATCCCGACGGAACCCAGCACAATCAGGGCGACAGCCTCGGCAGCCTGACGCCGGGCATCAACGGCCCGACCTCCATGGCCTCGATCAAGAACTCCGACGACGATCTCGCCAAGCTGCGTCAGGCGCTCGCCGATCTCGGCCTCGACAAGACGACGGATCTCATCGTGACCGCCGACCATGGCTTCTCGACCATCTCCAAGCAGAGCGCCACGAGCCCAGCCGCCAAGGCGAGCTACGCCGATGTGCCGGCGGGCTCCGTCCCGCCCGGCTTCGTGGCCATCGACATCGCCAACATAGCCGGCTTGCCGCTATGGGACCCCGACAGCGGCTCGGCACCCGTCAACGAAGGCAGCCATCCGAAGTTTTCGAACGGGCTGATCGGCAACGATCCGAGCAGCCCATCGGTGGTGGTCGCGGCGAATGGCGGCTCGGACCTCGTCTATTTCCCGAAGCCGGTCGATCGCGAGCTCGTGCGCAAGGTGGTCGAGGGGCTGATGGCGCAGGATTATGTCAGCGGCCTGTTCGTCGACGACGCGCTCGGATCCTATCCGGGCACCATGACCACGAAGGACATCGACTTGAAGGGCTCGGCCGTGACGCCCTTGCCGGCAATCGCCGTCAATTTCACCTCGACGACGACGGGCTGCGACGAGCCGACGAACTGCACGGTCGAGCTTGCCGATACCGGCCTTCAGCAGGGCCAAGGCATGCATGGCTCGTTCAGCCGGGCCGATACCTTCAATTTCATGGCGGCGATCGGGCCCGACTTCAAGACGGGCTATGTCGACGAGGCTCCGGCCAGCAATGCCGATCTCGGCAAGACCGTCTTCGCGCTCTTTAAGCTCAAGGTGCCCGCGCATGGCAGGCTCATCGGCCGCGTGTTGACGGAAGCCATGCCCGGCGGCATGACGCCCGACTTTACGAGCCGCACCAGGGCCTCGAGGCCGGACAAGAACGGGCTGCGTACCATCCTGCGCTACCAGACGGTCGGCGAAACGAAATACTTCGACGCCGCCGGCTTCCTCGGGCGCAGCGTGGGGCTGGAGTAGCAGCCGCAGCAAGACCCGGATCCGAGACTTTCTTGCGCGTGTGACAGGCCGCGAAATCTTGCCTAAGGTGCCTCCGTCATCGGCAGCAGCCAGCCTGGAGGCACCACGCATGCGTCTTTCACGGATCCTCGCCCTTGCCGCGCTGAGCCTCGCCAGCGCCCCCCTTTCCGGTGCCTTTGCCATGCCGGGCGCCCTGCCCGCCGATCGAGGCATGGCCCCGATCGTGCTCGCGGCCGAAGCGCTCGTCGACATCAACTCGGCGAGCAAGAAGGAGCTTGCGGCGCTGCCAGGAATCGGCGATGTGCGCTCCGACGCCATCATCAAGGGCCGCCCCTACAAGGGCAAGGACGAGCTGGTGCAGAAGGGCATCATCCCCGACGGCGTCTATCAGCAGATCAAGGACAAGATCATCGCCAAGCAGAAGTGAGAGGGAAAGCTCCTTCCCTTCGGCCCCGACGACCTTCCCTTTTTCGCCTGCCCTTCTTTGCCCAGGCTCTCCCGCTCCGGCGGGCGGGCCGTGATTTTCCCTGACCGTCAAGGCTTGATCCAATGTCGCTCACCCTCGTCATCGGCAACAAGAACTACTCCTCCTGGTCCCTGCGCCCCTGGATCGCCATGACCACAGCGGGCATCGCCTTCGAGGAATTGTTCATTGCGCTCGACCAGCCCGACACCAAGGAGCGCATCAAGCGCCACTCGCCGGCCGGCAAGGTGCCGGCGCTTATCGATGGCGAGCTGACGGTGTGGGAAACGCTCTCGATCCTCGAGCATCTCGCCGAACGCTTCCCGAAGGCTTCGCTGTGGCCCGCGGACCAAGCGGCCCGCGTGCATGCGCGCTCGGTCGCCGCGGAGATGCATGCGGGTTTCGCGGCGCTGCGGAGCCATTGCCCGATGAATCTGTGGCGTCCGGTCGAGAGGCGCGAGCTCAACCCGCAGGTCGAGCAGGATGTGGCGCGCATCACGCAAATCTGGCGCACGGCGCGCGAGACCTATGGGCAGGGAGGCACGTTCCTGTTCGGCGGCTTCACGGCGGCCGACGCCATGTTCGCGCCCATGGCGGCGCGCTTTCACACCTATGACATCGCCTGCGACCCCGTCAGCCGCGCCTATGTCGAGGCGATCCACGAGCTTCCAGCCTTCAAGGCCTGGCGGGACGGCGCGTTCAAGGAGACCTTGCTGATCGCGCAGGACGAGGTCGATTGGCCGCAGGTGAAGAAAGTGGCGGAGGCGAGATCTTGAGCCCGCTCGAGCCTGCCGGCATCGAGGCGCTGATGCAGCGGGCCCGAGAGGTTGCGCGACAAAGCCCCAATCGGGTGCGCCAAGTCGGCGCGGTGCTGGTGGCGCAGGATGGCCGCCAAAGCCTCGCCCGCTGCAACAGCTTTCCCAAGGGCGTGCGCGATCTCGATGAGCGTCATGCGGGCGATGGACGCTTCGTGTGGATGGAGCATGCAGAGCGCAACGCCATCTTCGAGGCGGCAAGGCGGGGCCTCGCAACCGAAAAGGCGACCTTGGCCACCACCTTCTTTCCCTGCATCGATTGCGCCCGCGCCATCGTGCAATCGGGCATCGCCTATCTGTGCACGCCGCCTCCCGATTACTCCGATGCGGTCTGGGGCGAATCGTTCCGGCGCTCGCGCGTCATCATCGAGGAAGGCGGCGTGCAAATGCATTTCACCGGCACGCCCTAAGGCAAGTCTTGAGCGACAGATGAGAGGCGAGATCCCCTCCGCACCAGGGGGCCGCCGCTGAAGGGATCATCCTTGCGCGACCCCTGCGATATCGAGGCATTGATGGATCTCGCAAGGAACGCCGCCGCCGCGAGCCCCAGCCCGCTGCGAAAGATCGGCGCGGTCCTGGTGACCCGGGATGGTGCCACGCAGCTCCGACTTGACCGACATCACTTGGGCGGCGTGCCGTATTTGCGCATCTCCTCCTGCATGGCCTTGAGCATTGCGGGATTGACCGGATAGGTCGCGGCCGGACCGGGTTGCGCCTGTCCACCGTCGTCGGAGAGATCGGGGGCCGCGGCCTTCGGCGCCTCGCGATAGCGGGTCGCACCACCGCCGGCGCTGCGGATTGCCGGGGCATGCGCGCCCTGCCAGGCGGTTTGCGCCCGCGCGCCCCGCCCCGCATCCTGCTCGGTGTCGAGGCGCGTGACGGGACGCGGAGCGAACTCGACGCCGGCGCCCGAGCC
>JBIOEK010000322.1:0-5004 GCA_044445925.1 Hyphomicrobiales bacterium | reverse complement strand
GGGCCGCCGCCGCAACGCTTGACGCCGGCGCGCCAGCGCGTGCTCGCGGCCGCGTGCGGCGTGGCGCCGGGTGCGCTCCTCACCAAGCGCGCCTTGGCGCTCGAAGCCGGCGTCAGCGCCTCGGTCGTGGACGCCCTCATCGATGCGGGCGCGCTCGAAACGCTCGCCTTGCCGCCCGAGATCCAGCCGCTTCCGGACCCCGGCCACCAGGCGCCGACGCTCTCGGCTGCCCAGGAAACAGCCTCCGAGGTGCTGCGCCTCAAGGTCCGTGATGGGCATTTCTCGGTGACGCTTCTCGAGGGCGTGACCGGCTCCGGCAAGACGGAGGTCTATTTCGAGGCGGTTGCCGAAGCTTTGCGCGCCGGCCGGCAAGCCCTCATCCTGATGCCCGAGATCGCGCTCACCACGCAATTCACGCACCGCTTCGAGGCGAGATTCGGAGCCCGCCCCGGCGAATGGCACTCCGGAGTCTCGCAAAAGCGCAAGGCGCAGCTCCTCGTGGCGCTTGCGGCGGGCGAGAGGCAGGTGGTGATCGGGGCGCGCTCGGCGCTGACCTTGCCCTTCATGGGCTTGGGCCTCGTGGTCGTCGACGAGGAGCATGAAGCCGGCTACAAGCAGGAGGATGGGGTCGTCTACCATGCCCGCGACATGGCGGTGGTGCGCGCCAAGCTCGAGAACGCCCCGGTCGTGCTGGTCTCGGCGACGCCCTCGATCGAGACGCGCGTCAATGCGGAGGCGGGCCGCTATGGCCGCGTGCATCTGCCGGACCGGGTGGCCGGCCGGCCGCTTCCCGACATCGGCGCCATCGATCTGCGCCGGGCGCCCCCGGCAAGGGAATGCTGGCTGTCGCCGACGCTGCTTGCCGCGATCGCCGAGACCCTAGCCAAGGGCGAGCAGACGCTGCTCTTCCTCAACCGGCGCGGCTACGCCCCGCTCACGCTCTGCCGCGCCTGCGGCCACCGCTTCCGCTGCCCGCAATGCTCCGCCTGGCTCGTCGAGCATCGCTTCACGCGTTCGCTGCGCTGCCACCATTGCGGCCACCGCGAGAAACGCCCGGATGCCTGCCCCGAATGCGGGGCGATCGACATGCTGGCCGCCTGCGGCCCCGGTGTCGAGCGCCTCGCCGAGGAGGTTGCGGGGCATTTTCCGCAGGCGCGCATCATCGTCTTGTCGAGCGACATGCCAGGAGGCACGGAGAGGCTGCGGCGCGAATTCGCCGAGATCGCCGAAGGCAAGGCCGATATCGTCATCGGCACGCAGCTCATCGCCAAGGGCCATGATTTCAAGCGCGTGGCGCTGGTCGGCGTGGTCGACGGGGATATCGGCCAAGGGGGGAGCGATCCGCGCGCCAATGAGCGCACCTTCCAATTGCTGCAGCAGGTCGCCGGACGCGCCGGGCGCGGGGAGACCTCGGGGCGCGCCCTCATCCAGACCTTCGACCCGTCGACCCCGGTGATCTCGGCCATGCTGTCGGGCGACGCGGAGCGCTTCTACGAGAGCGAGATCGCGGAGCGGCGCGCGGCCGGCATGCCGCCCTTCGGCCGCCTCGCGAGCCTCATCGTCTCCGGCCCGCGAGCGCCCGAAGCCCTGGCGCATGCGCGTGCCCTCGTCCAGGCGGGGCATCGCCTCGCGGAACGCGGCGGGACGGCGCCAGCTTTCGGCGCGAGCGCCGTCACCGAGAGCGCAACCGCCACAGGTTCAGCCGCCAAAAGTTCCGCCAACGGCGCCGTGCTGGTCCTCGGCCCGGCGGAGGCGCCGATTGCCGTGATCCGCGGGCGGCACCGCTTCCGCATCCTGGTGAAGGCGCCGCGCGGAGCCGATCTGCAGGCCTATCTGCGCGCCATGATCGCCGAGGCGCCAAAGCCCCGCGGCGGGGTTAGGCTCATCGTGGATGTGGACCCACAGAGCTTCTTGTGATCGCAGGAAAGGCGTAAAACCATGGCCGAAGCCGACTGGTCGCATAGGCTTTCCCCTTCGATCGAGGATATCGAGCGCCTCGCCGCCGAAGCCTATGCGCGCCTGCCTGAGCGCTTCCGGCGCTCATGCGCCGGGCTCCTCATCAAGGTCACCGATTTTCCTGATGTCGAGACGCTCGACGCGATGGGTTGCGAGACCGATTTCGATCTGCTCGGCCTGTTCACCGGCGTCGGCCTCGCCCAAGGCGGAGCCATGGCGCAAACCGGGCGCATGCCCAATGTCATCCATCTCTACCGCCGCCCGCTGATCGACTACTGGGCTTCACATGAGGAAAGGCTCGGTCACCTCGTCACCCATGTGCTGGTCCACGAGATCGGCCATCATCTCGGCTTCTCCGACGCCGACATGGCGGCGATCGAAGGGCAGGGCAGGTAAGAGGGCAGTTGAGAGGGTAGGACGGGTGTAGAAGGGAAGGGTGCCCGTCACCTCCTTGCCGCCGCGACTTTCAGCCGGCGAGCAGCGCCCGCCCTCGCCGTGCCGCTCTCATAGCGTTCGCGGATTTCCCTCGCGACCTCGGCTTCGGGCAACAGCTTCGAGCCGGCGAGCCAGATTTCGGCGACCTCGCCGTCCTTGTCGCGCAGGCGACGCACGCTCTGGCCATGCGACCCGCCTCCGGTCGCGAGCGTGATCTTGCCCCTGTCCCTGGCGGTGACCGTGATTTCGCTGGCGTCGAGGAAAGGGTTGAGGAGGGACGGCGTCGCGACCATGACCTTGTTGCTCATCGGAACGAGGTCGGACGCCCCCCACAAGCTCCACCAGCGCCCGTTCCAGGAGGCGAGCTTGCGGCCCGGCGCGCCGTTCTTCTCGAAGGCGCGCAGGATATGCGCGATGCCCTCGATCCAGGCATGCGAGAGGCCGTCGGCCGCGTTGGTCAGGACCGAGACGGCGAGCTCCTGCTCGGGCAGCACCAGGGTGCGGGTGATGAAGCCTTGGAAGCCGCCCGAATGGCCGAACCAATCCCAATCGGCGAGCCTGCCGCTCATCAGGCCGAGCCCGTAATGGCGCTCGCCCGAGATCTGGGGGTCGCGCCATTGCTTGCGGACCATCTCCCGCCGGCTCTCGACCTTCAGCACGCTCTTCCTGGCGCCGGGGGCAAGCTGGCCGAAGAAGCGCACGAGGTCGCGCGCGGTCGAGACGAAGCCGGTCGCCGCGGCGAGCGCCTGCGTCGAATTATCGCCTGGAATGACGAGGCGCCGGCCGAGAGGCAGCTTGCCGCTATGGCCGCGGCCCGGGATCGCCCCATGCGGGAGGGGAATATCGGGGGTCGTCTCGTCGAGGCCCGCGGGCTTGATGATCTCGCGCGTCACATACTCGCCATAAGGCCTGCCGCTGACCGCCTCGATGATCAGCCCCACGAGCCCGTAGCCGTGATTTGAGTATTTGAAGCGCGTATTGGCGTCGATTACCGGCGCTTCGGCGAGCGCCGCGCGCAGCTCCTCGGCGTTGAGGAAGGGGCGGCGATCAGTCCATTGGCCGGCATCCTCGCCGTCCCGGGTAAGGCCGGCGCTATGGGAGAGAAGCTGCGCTACGGTCGCCTTGGCGACCTCGGGGTGCAGGCCTTCGACATGCTCGCCCGCCCGGTCGTCGAGCCGCAATTTGCCCTCCTCGACGAGCTTCATGACGCAAGCGGCCGTGAAGGCCTTGGAATGGGAGGCGACGCGCAGGCGATGACGCGGCGTGAGCTTCTCGCCGCTCGTAAGGTCGGCATGGCCGAAAGCCTCCTCGAGCACGATGCGCCCCTCATGCGCGATGGCGACCACCAAGCCTGGCTGCTCGCTGTGGCGCATTTGATATTCGAGCCAGCGCGGAATGTAGTCGAGCGCGGCCTTGAACCATTTATCCATGATGGAATCCCCGGGGGCGCCGCAGGGCGGCGCAGTCGTGCTCGTATACCGTGCTGGAGCCCGTCCTGCCCAGGCGAAATCAGTAGGGCGAATGCACAAATTGGCGTCGGGTTGCCGTCAGGCCGGATTGCCGCTTCCCTTGCCGCTTCCTGCCGGCCGAGGGCACGGTGCGAAGCCTTTGCCCCTTCTTGTCTCGACCGGGCGATGCGTGTAGAGCGACGCGTCGCTGCGGCGCCGGAGAGGTGGCTGAGCGGTTGAAAGCACCGCACTCGAAATGCGGCATACGGGCAACTGTATCGGGGGTTCGAATCCCTCCCTCTCCGCCAGGCGAACGATTATGCGGCGGTTGCCGGCGGCCGGGCGCGTTCGATCCGCTCGCGTTCGCGGGGCGATTGCTCGGCCCACGGATCCCTGCGCCGCAGCAGGTTCAGCCAAAGCTCATGGCGCCCCCGTGGGCGATGCAGGCTCACGAACGAACTCGACGGCGACGCCGTGCGCGGCCTCGGGTCGGACCACGATCGACCCCTCGGCGAAGCGGTGAGGGACATCTCCCTCTTCCAGAAGCCGCCGCGTCGTGCCGAGATCGGCGACGACGATACGCAAGGCCACGAAACGAGGGGCTTTCATGGAAGCTGACAGGGCATCGCTCTCCACTTCCGGGAAACGTCGGCGCAAGCGTTGGGGTGTCAGGATCGAGATCCGATCGGACTGCGTGCCGACGGATAGCATGTCGCCATCGGCGTCGGCGACGACTTGCGAGCCGGTGAGGCGGCCGAAGAAGTCGCTAAACATCATTGGCTCAGGGGCCGATATGACGATTTCGACTAGCCGTTCAGCCCCGTTGGCGTGCCGCTGATATTGCGGCTTCCAAAACAGCTCCGGAGCGTGACGCTGCTGGCAGGTGAAGAACGCCATCCCGGGCATCTGGGGATTTGTAACGAAGGCCAGCGAGAACGCGACCTGCGCCAGGGTGCCATCCGGCAATTTGGCCGTTCGACCGAAATCGAACGGCTCGAAGGTGTCGAGCCCCGCCGCCCTGAAGGCTTCAACGTCGGCGCGGGCGTCCTGTCCGGCAAAGACGAGCATCGACATGCCTTCGCCATTTTGGCGCAGGAAATCTCGATTGTGAGCGCTGAAGCTGAAGCGCTCGGGCAGCTCGTGGGGCACGATCGCGTCAGGGTCG
>JBIOEK010000321.1:0-5015 GCA_044445925.1 Hyphomicrobiales bacterium | reverse complement strand
CGACCAGGGCGGAGGCCGGCTCGAGCCTTTGCCGCATCATCGCTCGCCGGAACGCGTCAAGGCCTTCGTCGATTTCCAGAACGACGTGACGGCCAAAGATGTGGCGCTCGCCGTGCGCGAAGGCTTCCGCTCGATCGAGCATATCAAGCGCTACACCACGACCGGCATGGCGACCGATCAGGGCAAGACCTCGAACATGAACGCGCTCGGCATCGCCGCCGCGGCGCTGGACAAGCCGCTCCCGGAGATCGGCCTCACCAGCTTCCGCATGCCTTATACGCCCATCACCTTCGGCGCCTTGGCGGGGACGGCACGCGGCGAGCTCTTCGACCCGGTGCGGATGACGCCCACCCATGGCTGGGCAAGCTCCAAGGGCGCGGTGTTCGAGGATGTCGGGCAATGGAAGCGCGCCCACTACTTCCCGCTGCGCGGCGAAGACATGCACGAGGCGGTCGCTCGCGAATGCAGGGCGGTGCGCCAATCCGTCGGCATCTTCGACGGCTCGACGCTCGGCAAGATCGAAGTCGTGGGGCCGGATGCCGCCGAGTTCATGAACCGGATCTACGCGAACTCCTGGACCAGGCTCGAGCCCGGACGTTGCCGCTACGGCGTCATGCTGCGCGAGGACGGCTCGATCCTCGATGACGGGGTGGTCGGGCGCCTCGCTGCCGACCGTTTCCATGTCACCACGACGACTTCGGGCGCGGCGCAAGTCATGAACCATATGGAGGATTACCTGCAGACCGAATGGTCGGGGCTCGATTGCTGGCTCACCTCGACCACGGAGCAATGGGCGGTGATCGCCGTGCAGGGGCCGCAGGCAAGGAGCGTCATCGAACGCCTCGTCGAGGATATCGACCTGTCGCCTTCGGCCATGCCGCATATGAGCCTACGCGAAGGCCGCATCGGCGGCGTGCCGGTGCGTCTCTTCCGCGTGAGCTTCACGGGGGAGCTCGGCTTCGAGATCAATGTGCCGGCCGATTATGGAAACGCCGTGTGGGAAGCCGTCTTCGACGCCGGCTTCTCGCGCCTCATCACGCCCTACGGCACGGAGGCCATGCATGTGCTGCGCGCCGAGAAGGGCTATGTCATCGTGGGTCAGGATACGGACGGGACCGTGACCCCGGACGATGCCGGCCTGTCATGGGCTGTCGGCAAGGTAAAGCCCGATTTCGTCGGCAAGCGCTCGCTGGCGCGAGTCGCGGTGACGGACAAGAACCGCAAGCAGCTCGTCGGGCTCCTGACGGAGGACAGGGGCGTGCTCCTGGAGGAAGGCGCGCAGCTGGTCGCCGATGCGCGCAAACCCATCCCCGTGCCGATGATCGGGCATGTGACCTCCTCCTATTTCAGCGCCGCGCTCGAGCGCACCATCGCGCTTGCCATGATCGCCGGCGGACGGGGACGGATCGGCGAGAAGCTCTACGTGGCGATGCCCAAGGGCGCGATTGCCGTGAAGGTCGTGAACCCCGTCTTCCTCGACCCGGAAGGAAAGCGGCTCGATGGCTGATTTCCGCAAGTCGCGCCGCTCCTCGCTCGAGGGGATCGTCCTTGCGGGCGGCGCGGGGGCGCTGTCCCTCGTCCCCCCGATGTCGCGCCTGAACTTCAGGGGCCGCATCTCGACGGTCGGGCGCGTCGCCGCGGCTTTCGGCGTCGAGCCGGCGATGGAGCCTTGCCGCGCCGCGGTCGGCGGAGCGCGCGCCGCGCTCTGGCTCGGCCCCGATGAGTGGCTGCTCCTGGCGCGGGACGGGGAAGCTTCCGCCATCACCAAGGTGCTCGAGACGGCGCTCAACCCCCTGCCCCATTCGCTCGTCGATGTCAGCCATCGGCAGGTCGGGCTGAAGCTCGAAGGCGAGCATGCGGCTTTGCTTCTCAGTGCCGGCTGCCCCCTCGATCTCGACATCCACACCTTCCCGGTCGGCATGTGTACGCGCACGCTTCTGCAGAAGGCCGAGATCGTGCTGTGGAGGACGGCCGAGGCCGCCTTCCAGATCGAGGTGGCGCGCTCCTTCGCGCCCTATGTGGCGCGCTTCCTGGAGCAGGCCGAGCGGGATTTATGAGGGGCATCGGACCCTTGATGCGCAAATCGTGATCTAAGGCTGAGCGCCCGTCCCGGTGGCCGGCGTGACGATGTGGGCGGTCTCCAGAGCCTTGCGAAATAGCCCCGCAACGCTCGACAGCGGATTGGCCGGAGCAGGCGGGGCTACGTATTTCTGCGGCTGCTCCTTCCCGGCCATGGCCTGCAAGACCAGCGGTTTCGCCTCTTTCCTAGCCTGCCGGCGATTGACGTAGGAGACCCCCGAGGGCTTCGCGCGGGTCTTGTCCGCCAGCTTCTTCACCCCCGGCGTCGCCGGGCTCCCGGCCTCGGGCGCATTCGTCGCGTCCGTCGAGGCAAGCTTCGCCGGTCCAGTGCCTGCCGAGGCACCAGCATCCGGCTTGCCGCTTGGCCCAACGCTTCCGTCGGACTTGACCGATCGGGTCGAGACGCGATGCGGCATCCCGAAGATCGAGGTTTGCGCCGCCGCCTGGGGTGGATCCTGCGGCGCGGCACCCGCGGCCGCGGAGGCGCCTGCATTCGGCTTGCCGCTCGGTTCGATGCTGCCGTCGGGCTTGACCGATAGGCTCGAGACGCGATGCGGCGTCCCGAAAAGCTCGGTTTGCGCCGCGGCTTGGGGCGGATCCGCATTCGGGGCCGCGGCCGAAACGGGTGCTGGTGCAGAAGCGGGCGCCGATGCGGGAACCGGCGCGGAAGCGGACGCCGACGCGGAAGCGGGCGCCGATGCGGGAACCGGCGCGGAAGCGGGTGTTGGTGTGGAAGCGGGCACCGGCGCGGATTCACCCAGCGCCAGGACGGGGCCCGGCGCCGCCATGGGCTGCGGTTGCTGCGAAACCACAGCGGCCCCGGGCTTTGTCACCACGGCTGCTCTGGGCTGCACGATCACGGGTTCGCGCGCCGGGGCGGCAGGCGGCGCCGCTGCCTCGGACGGCTTCTCGGTGCGCGCCTGCACAGCAGTGCCGGGCGCCGGTTGCGGCGCAACCGCATCGCCTAAAGTAATGGCGGCGGGCTCGGTCATTGCGGATGCGCCATCCCCCTCGATAGAGAGGAAGTTGCCGATAATCTTGCTGACTTCGTCCGCGCGCATCGCGAGCGTCGCGCCGACGCCTATGGTGACGAGGAGAAGCGGCGCGGCAACAGCGAGCACCCGCGGCGACAACAACCCTCGCCTGCTCGCGAGATGCGGCACACGCAGCGCCTGCGGCCCGTCCGGGATCCACCCGAGTTCCGGCAACTCGCCAGAGGCGGGAACGCCCGCGTCATCGGCCATGGAAACCGCCGCCGGCTTCGATTTGACCGACAATCTGTGATCGAGGAACGAAGCCGGACCGGCTCTCCCCACAAGGCCGCGCGGGGACATGTCTCGACCGACTCTGCGTGCGAGCTCGGCAAGAGCATCATCGCTGGTCTTCGCAAGCGAGAGCTGGCCATGCCAGGAGCTGGCCATTTTACGCAGTTGCCGCTCGATATCGTCAAGGTCGATAGGTTGAACCGAGGTCTTCGACATGGCCATTTACGCCCTCACACTCTCGTCCGGCGCCTCTCCTCGAGCTTCTCATCCTCACTTGAACCTATCCGAAAACACCCGGAATGTGGCGCAAAGGTGATTTTCCGTCAAAGATCAAGAGATGCCCCTCGCTCGGACAGACCTTTCGGCCAGGCGGAACATCCGGAAATTCACCCGTAGCGTGATCGCTTCGGGTCCGGCTCGCCGGGAATCAGCAACTTCTCTGAAGGTCCGTGGAGGGGAAAGGCAGGCCTCTCACCTCTGGCTCGTCTGCCAATTCGGCGCGACGTAATAGGGCGCGTTCGAGGCCGCCAGCGTCTCGCGCCCGAGGATATGGTCCGCCGCCTTCTCACCCAGCATGATGGTCGGCGCGTTGAGATTGCCCGTCGTGATCGAGGGCATGATCGAGGAATCGACCACCCTCAACGCCTCGACGCCGATCACCCGCGCCTCGCCGTCCACGACCGCCATCGGATCGTCGGGGCTCCCCATCTTGCAGGTGCAGGAGGGGTGGTAGCCGCTCTCGACCTTCGCGCGGATGAAGGCATCGATCGCCGCATCGCTCGTAACCTCTTCGCCCGGCTGGATCTCGCGCCCGCGGTAGCGGTCGAAGGCCGATTGCTGGAAGATCTCGCGCGTCAGCCGCACGCAGGCCCGCATCTCGGTCCAATCATCCGGATGGCTCATATAGTTGAACAGGATGCGCGGCTTCTGGCGCGGATCTTTTGACGAGAGCCGCACCCATCCCCTGCTCTTCGAGCGCATGGGGCCGACATGGGCCTGGAAGCCATGCTCGGTCGCGAGCGATGATCCGTCATAGGATATGGCGAGTGGCAGGAAGTGATACTGGATGTCCGGGTAGCGAATTCCTGCGCTCGAGCGGATGAAGCCGCAGCTCTCGAAATGATTGGTGGCGCCGAGCCCGTCCTTGCGCAGCAGCCAGCGCAGGCCGATCGCCCCCTTGGCGAAATGCCCCATCGCGGAATAGAGGGTGATCTTCTCCTTCGAGGCCATCTGGAAATAGAATTCGAGGTGGTCCTGCAGGTTCTCGCCGACGCCCGGCAAATGCCGCACCACCTCGATGCCGTGCTGGCGTAGCTCCGTCTCGGGCCCGATCCCTGAGAGCTTGAGAAGCTGAGGGGAGTTGATCGGGCCGCCGGAAAGAATGATCTCGCGCCGCGCCGAGACCTTCGTTTCGACGCCGCCTCTGAGATAGGCGACGCTGGCGGCGCGACGCTCCTCAAAGCCTATGCGGGTCGCTAGCGCATCCGTCCTGACAGTTAGGTTCGGGCGCCGCATGGCGGGTAGGAGATAGGCTCTCGCGGCGCTCCAGCGCAGGCCGCGATGGACGGTCATGTCCATGCGCCCGAATCCCTCCTGCTGGAATCCGTTGATGTCCGGGGTCGTTGGATAGCCTGCCTGGCGCGCCGCCTCGATGAAGGCGCGATAGAGCGG
>JBIOEK010000320.1:0-5040 GCA_044445925.1 Hyphomicrobiales bacterium | reverse complement strand
GGGCACGACCCGGATCCTGGCCTTGGTCAGGAAGCCGTGGCTGTAGCCTGCATCGAAAGTAAGCTTGTTCGAGAAGTGATAGGTGGCGCCGACCGAGGCCCAGATGCGATTGCTATCCGGCAGCAGCACTTCGCGATTGGAGAGATCGATCGGCGACCATTCATAGGCAAGGCCGGAGCGCAAGACCAGCGCCTCGTTCCAGGCATATTCGACGCCCAGCGAGGCCGTATAGCCGTCCCTGTATTTGAACGGCACGTCGCTCACCGGGAGGCCGCCAAACGTCACCGGCAAGATTTTCTCGCGGCTCCAATTGACCCATTCGAATCCGCCGAGCACCGCCCATTGCGAATTGATCACCTGCCGAATGCCCACAGTCGCCATTTCGGGCAAATTGATATTGGCTTTCACCGGCAGCGCGCCAGCCGGTGTCGTCAGCGACCCGCCGAGGCTTTCATGCACGCTCGAGCGGAAGCCCACGCCGACCTCGGTCCACGCCGTCGGCTTCAAGGTCACGCCGGCGGTATAGCCGACACCCGTATCATCGCCTTCGAGGGTGGCGCTTGGAGCATTCGCAAGAACCCCCAGGGCCTGGGAGAGCCTCGTCTTGAAATATTCGATCTGCAATCCGACCGCGACGCTGATCCAGTCGTTGATCTTATAGGCGGCGGATGGCGACACATCGAGCGAGAACACCTTCGCCGAACGCCCATAGACCTGGCCGGCCCAGTTGAATCCAGGCTTGCTCATCAGCCCGAACGGAGCGTTGACCGAATAGCCCAGCCACAGCTTGTCGTTGAATTGATAGGCGCCGTAGCTCGACGGCACGAAGCCATTATCGATGATGCTCGTGTCCGAGCGGCCGAAGAAGATCGTCGGCGTAGGCAGGGTGGGCCTGATGTTCGAGCCCGGCAAGATGCCAGACGCCACGAACGAGCTCGTGATGCCCGGAAAGTCCGTCATCGTGGCGGGGTTCCAGAACATGGAGGAGAGGCCGCCTCCGCCCGCGGCCATCCCGGCGAAGGACATGCCCTGGCCTGCCGCGCTCTGCTCGCGGAGGCCGAAAGCGCCGGCGAGGGCAGGCAACGCCGTCGATGCCAGGAGTCCGGCGGAGAGACCGGCGGAGACCGCCAGCGACATGAGAGCCCGTTTTGTCGGCATCATGGTCGAATGTCCCAGCTTTGTCGTTTCCGCTCTATCCCATCTCCGGCACCATGAATCATGCGGCACCGGCTCGTTGCTCAATGTGTTGCAAATATGATTGGCGCGCGCAACTCAAGAATGTGCTCGCCTCGAGAGGCACGTCGCGCGACGCGCATGGCTCGCTTCGCCGGAATTCACCCGCCATGGGCCGAAATACCGGAAGTGTTCAAGGCCTCGCCGAAAATTGCCAGCTTTTGCCTCATTTAAGCCGCATCGCCGCAAATGGCACTGACTCTGCGATTGATCGGGAAGGCCCGTCCCCGCGTCGATTTTCCGCGCTTGTGGCGTTTTGGTAACAGTGCGTCGAGAGCCCGCACGGGTCGCTTGGCAACCTGCCTTTGCAGCCCGTCTTTGCAGCCCGTCTTGGTAGCGCGGTCTTGGCGGACCGTCTCGCCCAAGCGGTCCCGGCAATCGACGGGTCGCGACGTTTCGAGGTCCGGGCCCTGCTTGTCAGCGCCAAAGGTTCGACGCAATGTGGCGGGGATGGGGCAACAATTTTCGACAGTCAGAGGAAATCTCGCATGAAGCTCGTCCGGTTTGGCAAACCCGGCAAGGAAAGACCGGGTCTCATCGATGGCGATGGCAAGATCAGGGATCTGACGGATATCGTGCCCGACATCTCGGCAGAGTCGCTTGGGCCCAGGACGCTCGCCAAGCTGCGCAAGATCAAGCCCCATTCCCTGCCGCTGGCGAATTCGCGTTCGCGCATCGGGCCTTGCGTCGCCCATGTGGGAAATTTCATCGCGGTGGGCCTCAACTTCGCCGATCACGCGGCAGAGACGGGCGCGAAGATTCCGGCCGAGCCCATCCTCTTCAACAAATCTCCCTCCTCGATCATGGGGCCCAACGACCAGGTCGTGATTCCGAAAGGTTCGAAGAAGACCGATTGGGAGGTGGAGCTCGCCATCGTCATCGGCACACGGGCCCATAACATCACCGAGGCGCAATCGATCGCCCATGTCGCGGGCTATTGCATCTGCAACGATGTGTCGGAGCGCAGCTGGCAGTCGGAAGGCACGGGCCAGTGGACCAAGGGTAAGAGCTCGCCGACCTTCGGGCCGCTCGGGCCTTGGCTCGTCACCCCCGACGAGGTGCCCGACCCCCAAAACCTCGCCATGTTCCTCGACGTGAACGGCAAGCGCCGCCAGACCGGCTCGACCAAGACCATGATCTTCGGCGTCAAGCACCTCGTGGCCTTCATCAGCAAATTCATGGTCTTGGAGCCGGGCGATGTGATCACGACCGGCACCCCGCCGGGCGTGGGGCTCGGCATGAAGCCGCAGCTGTTCCTGAAGCCGGGCGATGTGATGCATCTCGGCATCGAGAAGCTCGGCGAGCAAACCCAGCAATGCGTCGCCTATGACGGCTGAGGAAGGATCGCGCGCAAACGCGCCCGATCCGGGAAGCGGAGACCCCTGACCATTATCTCGCCGGCACGGGCTGAGCCCCGACCGCGACTGTCTCGAGCTCGCCCAGCCGGTCGACCAGCACCACCTCGATCGCATGATCGAGGCCGCGCACCTCCTCACGCTCGATCCGCAGTCCCGATACGCCGAGCTCGGCCCAGTCGGCGACGGCGCGCGACAAGGCAAGCTCGGCGTCATGGGCCTTCGCCACCGTCTCGAGCCGGCTCGCCACATTGACGACGGGGCCGATCACCGTCTTGCCCGCGGCCTGCCCGGCCCCGATCCGGCCGACGATCAGGCGGCCGGCATGCAGTCCCATGGCGATCCGCAACGGCTCCTTCAGCTCGGCCGAGAGGTCGCGATTGACGATGACGAGCTCGCGCTCGATCCGCGAGGCGGCGGCGAGCGCGGTACGGCAGGCGAAATCGACGCCGCGCGGATCGACGAACAGCGCCATCAGGCCATCGCCCATAAATTTGTCGATCCGTCCTCCAGCTTCCTGAACGGCCGAGTTGGCGGCCGCGAAGAAGCGGTTGAGGATATGGACGATGTCGTAGGCGAGCTTCTTCTCGCTCAAGGCCGTGAAGCCGCGAATGTCGACGAACAGCACGGCGGCGTCCGCATCCACGCCCTGATCCTCGGCGTCCCGCTCGGGCGCCGCCGAGGCGCCGGCGAGCGGCTGCACGAGGCGCAAGACGAGAACCTTGCCGCTCGGACGCCACTGGCAGGCGAGCCGCACATCTTGCGCGGCGCCGATGGCCCTGAGGGTGCGCGCCTCGGCATCGCCCGGCGGCGGCAAAGGGGCCGAGTGCTCGAGCACCCGCACGCGGCAAGTCGAGCATCGCGCCCTGCCGCCGCAGACCGAGACATGTCGCACGCCGAAGTTGCGGCTCACCTCGAGCAGCGTCGCTCCAAGCGGTGCTCGCACGGTCGGCCCCGCCATATAGGCGACGGTGACGCCACCCCGGCGTCGGCGCCACCACAGCGCTCCCATCAAGAGCACAAGCAGGCCGGCCACAGGCGTGTAGAAGCCGAGCCTTGCCTTGCCGCGCCAGGCGATGATGCTCGCAAGCGTGCTCGGAGGTGGCGCGCGCATTTCCTCCCTGAGGGCCTCGAGCTCGGTCGGTCCTGTCAGATCGCCGGCGAGCGCCCTTGCCTGCATCATCACGCCGGCGAGAGCCGCGGCGGGTATGAGAACGGCGGCCGCCAGCAGGAAAGGGCGAAGCCTGTCGTACCAAGGCACAAGCCTGAGCCAAAAATGCAGGCCGATACAGCCATGCACCCAGACGATGAGCAGAAGCGCCGTCTGATCCGGCATCGTGCCGGGCCAGATGCGCGCCAGCTCGTAAGGGTAGCTCGTATTGATGCCGAAGACCGAGGCGACGATGCGGGTACCCACGATGTGGGGCAGGAGGAAGAACGGAATCGCAAGGCCGAAAAGAGCTTGCGTCAGTTGCCAGCGCGGCAGGCGCCAGCTGCGCATCGAGACGAGCTTCGCAATGGCGAGGCCGACATGGGTGACGAGGGCTGCGACCAGCACCACCGTCCCGGGGAACGAGCGCGTGACGGCGATCCGCCAATGATCGGCCGCGATCATCGCCTCGAGACTGATCAAGCCGACCGCATGGTTGAGAAAATGCGTGAGCGCGAAGGTGAACAGCACGAGGCCAGAGACGAGCCGCAGCCGCTGCACCGAGGATCCGCGCCACAGCACGCCCATGGAACCCTCTGCGCTATCAGGTTGCCGCTCAAGCTTTCGCTGAAGACCGAACGATGCGGGAGGTTTAGGGCGCAAGCTCCGAACGAACAAGCGACCAAAACAGCCGCTGCTTCACCATTGCGCGACGAGAACTCGAGCTGCGCTCCCCGAGCGAGACCTTTGCGCATATGGGCATGGCGTCAATTCGCAGTCAGCAAGCTGCGTTCGGCGGAGGGAATGACACCTCATTTCGCAAAAGTCTCGAGGCGCATTCAAGGCCATGCGTGCGGATCGAGCTTGCCGTCGACGAACTTCGCCCAGTCCGCATGCGTGCCGGCGAAGGCATTCTTGTCGATATTGCCCGAGACGCCGGGAAGCGAGCCCTTCTCGGTATATTGCCAGATATGCCAGCGCCGATCGCCGTAGCGCTTGGCCGGGAAGTCCTTCACGCTGCGCAGCCAGAAGGGGTAACCGTCGAAGGCGCCCTCGAGCACGTCGCGATGGAAATCGACGCTCGAATAGATGAGCGGACGCTTGCCGTAATAGCGCTCGAGCTCGTCGAGGAAAACCTGCATGTCGGCGAGAATCTTGTCGCGCGGCGGGCGGAGCCGGCATGTCTTCGATTGCGGGTTCCATTCCATGTCGAGGGCCGGGGGCAGCGCATCGGGATCGACCGGTACATGCTCCTTGAACCAGGCGATCTGTTCCTCGACCGGGCGGCAGAAATAATAGAAG
>JBIOEK010000319.1:0-5047 GCA_044445925.1 Hyphomicrobiales bacterium | reverse complement strand
AACCAGGCCAGGGAACGCTCGCGCAAGAGCCGCACGACCCGGGAGGGGTTGGCCAAGGGATCGATGGGCCCGCCGATCAAGGTCAAGGAGCGCGGCGCTGCTTGGCCGCGGCCGGCCGAGAGCAGGGCGGTCGCTGCAAGCGCCGGTACGACGCCCTGGCAGACGGCGACGACATGCAGGTCCGGCCCGAGCTTCCTGATCATCTCCTCGACATGCAGGATGTTGTCGGCGAGCCCGAAGGCTCCGTGTCCTTTGGGGACGTAGCGCGCGTCGGGCCAATCGGTGATCGCGACCTCGCTGAAATCGCGGAGCAGCCCGATCAGGAGATCACGCAGCAATAGGGGATAGCCGCCCGCGAGAGGCGCGACGATGAGCACCGGAGAGCGGCCTGGCCCTGGTCGGGAAAAGCCGCGCAGCACGCCGTAGCGAAAGGCCGCGACCTCGCTTTCGAGAACCGGGAGGATAGCCTCGCGGCTCGCGACCGAGGTGATGCCGAAGGGTCGGAACGCATCCTGCGAGATTGGCCAAGGCGCCTCGTATCCGGGATCGAGAACCGGAAGTGCCAGACCGACCATGTTCCCCTCCCTCGACGATATCCTGCCCTGACATTTGCTCGGACGCCGCCGGTCCGTTCCGAACCGGCCGAACCGGAACACGAGCTGATCGCTCACTCACATTGCGGATCCGACATATCGACCCGGAATCAAGCCTCGGAACCAAACCATCCGCCTGCCACATTTCCGCGGCGAACCGGCGGCTGTTTCGAGGCAAGATGCTCCTTTCGTCGGGGCGCTGCTTGAGGGAGATCAACAAGGTCGCCTGATTTCAGGCAAGGTTCCAGGGCGGCGTCCGCATGCGATGCCGATCCTTGCCGGCAATCCAGCTCGCAAATTCGGTGCGGATCAAAGCGCTTGATCTGGCGCAACCCGCCTGGAATTGGCCGGCCATAAGGAGGGAAGGCGATTTCGTTCAGCACTGGCTGGGCGTCATCCTACCGGGAGCCAAAGCAAGCCCTTCGGTTTTTTGTTGCAATGACGGGAGACTCTCAATGGAGACGCCGGTCGAGATCGATGTCCAAGGCATGGAGGCGCCAGACGGGCTGCGCGCCGAGGTGCTGCGCCACGTCGCGCAGCTCGAGAAGCGCTTCGGCCGGATCACGGCTTGCCGCGTGTCGTTGAGAGCGCCCAGCGAGCATCACCGAAGCGGCGGGCTGTTCGAGATCAATGTCCGCCTGGCCCTGCCGGACGGCAAGGAAGTGAACATATCGCGCACTCCGCCCGCCGACGAGCGCCGCTCCGACCTTGCCTTCGCGCTGAACGATGCTTTCAAACGGGCTCGCCGCCGCCTGCAGGACGAGGTGCGCATCTTGCAAGGGCATCTCAAGGTTCATGAGGCGCCATCGATCGGCACCGTCGTCAAGCTCGATGCGCAGGCCGGCTTCGGCTTCCTGCAGTCCGATGACGAGCGCGAAATCTATTTTCACAAGAACTCCGTATTGCACGGCGATTTCGGAAATCTCGCGCTCGGGACGCGTGTCAGCTTCAGCGAGGAAATGGGCGAGAAGGGCCCGCAAGCCAGCAGCCTCAGGGTTATCGGCGAGCCGGGGGCGCTCTAGACGACCGGCCTATTTTCCTGTCTTCGGCGCCAAATCGCCCTGGCTGACCGGATCGCCCCCTACGTCCCCGCGCTCGGGGGAATTCCTTCCCGCAGCAATTCGGAGGGTTCGGCGATCCAGGCATCCTGCTTGGACCATTCATGAGGATTTCCGCAAAGCGGACAGTGAGCATAGCCGACGACGTCGGGAAGCGAATTGAAGCTTGCCTCCGACTCCACCTCCACCCCTGTGCAGACAGGCTGAGACGTCAATGGGCAGTTGATCATGACCATGGCCATGGCCGCCTCCATTCATGAGAGACCAATATTCACCGCCGAGCCGAGCTTTCCCTTGACCTGGGTCAACGTCCCGAGACGCTCGCCCGCAAGCTCAGGGAATGGCTGAGGCCTTGTCATCGTGCAGATCGACATGAGCCGCAGGCACGTCGAAAGCGGATATCTCGACCAGGGGGTGGAGACGCCGCACATCCTCGGCATGGCAAAGCTCGGTTCCATGGGCCAGTACCGCTGCAGAACCCGCCGCCACGCCATAGCGAAGCGCATCCTCGAGAGAATGGCCGGAGGCGAGGCTCCAGATCATGCCGCCGAGAAAGCTGTCGCCCGCTCCCACGGAACTGACGGCCTCGATCCGGAGAGGCGCTGCGCGCCAGGCCCGGTCACGCGTCACCAGGAGCGCTCCTTGGTCCCCGAGCGTCAGCGCGACGATCTCGGCGCGCTTGCCCCGGACGAGCTTGAGGCAGGCCTCGATTTGCGATCCCGGCTCCTCGAGCGGCGTTCGCGTCAGTCCCGCCAACTCGCTCAAGCTCGGCTTGACGAGATAAACGCCCTCCTCGAGGGCCGAGGCCAAGGGCTCTCCCGAGGTATCGAGGACGAGCCTCGCGCCCATATTCTTGGCGAGGCGCGCAAGGCGTCCGTAGAAGTCGGCCGGCACGCCAGGCGGCAAGCTGCCGCTGGCGACGATCAGGCCGGGCTCGCCCCTGAGCGAGCTCACCACCTCGAGGCATTGCTGCCACTCGGCCTCGGCGAGCCTCGGTCCAGGGAGCACGAATCTGTATTGGGCGCCGCTCGCTTCGTCGAAGACGGCCAAATCCTCGCGCGTCTCCCCCGATACCTCGATGGCGAGGCTCGAGATCCGCTCGCGGTCGACGAGACGGCGCAGCAGCTGGCCGATCGGCCCGCCGACCGGATAAAGCGCCCTGACATCGGCTCCGAGCCTCGTGACCACCCGCGCCACGTTGATGCCGCCGCCGCCCGGATCGCGCCTCTCCGTCGAGCACCGCAATTTATGGACCGGCACGAGCCTCGCGATCGAGGTCGAGACATCGATCGCCGGGTTCATCGTCAAGGTGACGACATTCATTGTCGTCACCCCTCGCTTTGCGCATGTGAAGCAGCGCCCGTCCAAGCGACCGCGCCGAGCAGCATCCTTACGCTGCCTTCGCCCCAAAGAGGCAGCAGGATGCGCCCATAGGATCGCGGCTCGACGCTCGAGCGATCCCCAACTTCCTCATGTCGATAATAGGTCGGCGCTCGGCTTTCCGCCGTCACGCTGCATTGGGAGCTGAGGTAGTCGAATGGAGGTCGCGGCTCGATCTCGTTCGCGAACTGGCTCGAGAGATCCTTGCCGTAGCGCAAGGTCAATGCCGGCCCGATCATGCTGAAGCGAAAGCGCTCGGGTCGTTCGAAGGCATCCATGAGCAAGAGCGTGCCTGCAAGCTCGGGCAGCGCGGTCATCTTCAGATCGTCCCAGAAGGGTATGTCGTTGCCCCCGCGCCGCAAGCCCTCCCAATATTCACGAACGAGGCGCAGATCTTTTTCGATCTCCGCGGGAAGCATGAATGGCGGCATGACGGATCCCTCTCTCTCAGTTCGCTGCCCGGCGTGACAGCTCTCGTGCGAGAAATGCCAAGCCGACGAATGCCGGGTCGGCATGCGTAATGACGTGAGCGGGCACGGCCCGGACATATGTGTCCAGGCGGCCCTTGGCCTCGAAACGTGCCCGAAACTGCGAACGCGCCAGGAATTCAAGAAAATGGGGGACGATGCCGCCCGCCACATAGACGCCGCCTCTTGCGCCGAAAATCAGTGCCGCATCGCCGGCGAAGGTCCCCAGCAACGCGCAGAACAGCTCGAGTGCCGCGCGGCTCGTCGGGCAGCTTCCGGCAACTCCCTCGCTCGATATGGCGGCGGCTGTGCGCTTGGGAACGCTGATGCCGTCGAGCGAGGCGACGGCCTCGTAGAGATTGACGAGGCCCGAGCCCGACAATGCCCGTTCGGCCGACACATGCCCGAAGCGTGAGCGGAGATGCTCGATGACGGCATCCTCGCGTTTCGATGTTCCCGGGAGGGTCGCATGCCCGCCTTCGGACACGATCACGTTCGGGCCTTGCGAAGCATGGACGAGGCAAGCAACTCCAAGTCCGGTCCCGGGCCCGAGCACAACCGCCGGCGCGCCCGCCAAGGCTTGTTTGCCGCCGATGGTGAAGAGATCGTCCTTCGCCAAGTCCGGCAAGGACCAGGCAAGCGCCTCGAAATCGTTGATCACCTGGACCCAAGGAAGATCGAAGCTTTCTTGCAGCTCGGCGCCGTCGATGATCCAGGAGCTGTTGGTCATCACGCAGCGGTTTCCGTACACGGGCCCCGCCCCCGCGAGCACCGCGCCGGCAAGCTTCGCCTCCGGTTGCCGCGCCAGGAATGCCCTCAGCGCTTCGGTGATATGGGGATAGCTCGCGACGGGAACGTCCTCGACCGCGCCGAGCTCGTCAGCGGCCAGCAAGGCAAATCTCGCATGCGTTCCCCCGATATCGCCTAGGAGGAATTGGTTCGAATGGCCGTTCACTGAAAACTCCGCGCCGCGCTTGTCTCATTTGTCTTGATAGCTCGCCTTGGACCAATGAATGACATGGATCAATGCGGCCGTCGCGCTGTCCCGCTGTCCTATTTCCCCGAACACATGCTTGCCGTCGAGACTTGAGGAGCAACTCATGACGGGTTTGATGCTGACTGCTGAACAGATTCGAAGCGCGCCGCCCGAGATCCGCCGGTGGCTGAAATCGATGCTCGATACGGAATTCCTGCTGGACGCAGGCGTCGAGCATGCTGCACAGGCGATCGATACCGTTCTTGCCGCCTGCGGCCCCGACGAGGCAAGAGCTGTGTTCGCGCAGATCCGCGGCGACTACCTTGCGGCCCAGGTCATGCTGGAACTGGGGCGTCATGCCCCCGTGACCGCGGATGGCTCGCGCCGGATCGTCGGCGGCGCCCTCGCCGACCTCGCCAGGCATGCAAGGCTCGACAACCTGCAGCAGCTCGGCGTCTGCCTCGAACGGATCTCGTCAGTCTTCGAGGAGATTCGCAAGGACCCCGGCGCGGTGCTGTTCGCCTTCGATCAAAAAGGTGGGTTCTACGTCCATGAGACGACCTATCAGAGTTT
>JBIOEK010000318.1:0-5061 GCA_044445925.1 Hyphomicrobiales bacterium | reverse complement strand
CTGTATAGACCTGCGTGGTCGACAAGGAGGCGTGGCCGAGCAGCTCCTGGATCGCCCGCAGATCGCCGCCCCGCGTCAGGAGATGCGTGGCGAAGGCGTGGCGCAGCGCATGCGGCGTGGCGCTGTCAGGCAGGCCTAGCGCGCCCCGCAGCCGCGCCACGGTCGCCTGGATGATGCGTGGCGAGAGCGGCCCGCCCCGCGCGCCGCGGAAGATCGGCTCGTCCGCTTTCGCAGCGAAGGGGCAATGGGACAGATACAGCCTCACGGCTTCGCGCACCTGAGCGATCACCGGGAGGCTGCGAGCCCGCCCGCCCTTGCCGGTCACGGTAAGCCGCCCGGCATCGAGGGTCGAAAGATCGCGCCCGCGGAGCGAAAGCGCTTCCGAGATGCGCAGGCCGCAGCCATAGAGGAGGGTCAGGACGGCTGCGTCGCGCCAGGCGACCCAGGGCTCGCGCACCCCGTCCTCGATCGTCTCGGGATCGCACATGGCGCGCGCCGGCTCGGCGGCCACCGGACGCGGCAGCGAGCGGGCAACCTTCGGAGCGCGAAGCGTGAAGAGGGCTTCGCAGCGAATGCCGGTCTCGCGCTCCAGGAAGCGCGCGAAGCCTCTGAGAGCCGCGATCTGTCGCGCCAGGGAGCGGTTGCCGACGCCCGCTTCGCGCCGCTCGCTGAGGAAGGCGCGGATATCGGCGGCGGAGAGGCCGGCAAGCCCGGCGCTGTCCTCGCCGAATGATCGCCCGGCGAGGCAGGCGAGGAATTGGCGCAGATCGCGCCCATAGGCCTCGACGGTTTTCGGCGAGGCTCGCCTTTCATGGGCGAGCGCGGCGAGCCAGCGCGCCAGGAGCCCCTGCACCGAGCCGTTTGCCTTCGTCTCGATCGATGGGGCAGCGGTCATCGCCATCTCCGGCCATGAGATATAGCAGCCTGCGGCATAAACGTTAGTTCAGCGTTTCCAAAATTCGAATCCTATGTGGTGTACGGAACGCCAGAATTTCGCGGCCGATGGCGAGCGCCGATCCACGCCGCGAAATCGCCCGGAATGCCTGAAATCACTCGGGCGCCGTAGGCGTGAAGGGCCGCGATCAAGCATTGCGACAGGTTCACGGCATATCTGCAGGCATCCGGATTTTCCCGATGCTAGGACTCAAGGCGTGCGTCGCCACATCCAGCCGGCAGCGGCCCGCGCCGGGCTCTGATCCTCACACCTCACTGCGCGCGGATCGGCTTGTCCGGGAAGGCGAGCTGATCGCGGTCGCGCCAATCGGAGCGTACATAATTGACCTCCATCAGCCGGCGGACCCCGTTGATCGGTCGGCGGTCGAATCCATGCCAGGTGTTCGGTCCGGGAACGAAGATGACGGCCGAGTTGAACGTGGCCGAGCTGCGGCCGACCTGGCGAAGCTCTGCGTCATAGATATCGGTGCCCCAATCCTTGGCATCGGGACCGGTGCACAGGTAGATGACCATCGAGAACAGCTTTTCCGGGATGTCTCGATGCGGCTTGAGCCAGGCACCGTCGAGGTCCTGAATATATTCGGTCCGCAGATGGGCTCCCGAGAGGTCGATGTCGCAAGTCTCGGCGAACAGCCGCGCGATTTCCGGGCGCTGGAGCGCCTCCGCGAGAACCTCGCAGACGGGAAAGCGAGAGCGCAGCTGCGGGGTGATGAAAGTCCGCTTGTCGTTCTGGGTATCCCTCACACCCTCGCAATCCTCGAAGAGCGGCGGGGCGATCGGCAACGTCAGAATGCCGACACAGAGCTGCTCTGGGAAGACATTCGAAAGCAGCCAATGGCGGTACGGTGTGTCGCTTCGTTTCGCCCGGCTCAAGGCGCCCGCGAAATGATCGGCCACCTCGGTCAGATCCGGCAAGGGCGGGAATGGCATGAAGATCCTCCTATGGAACTCGTCGGTTCAGCGGAAGCGCAGTGCCCAACCGAGAGCCTTGCGCAGGATTGGGACCGACTTGGCGCAGGCGCTGATGGCGTGGCGCAACTCGGGGACGGCAATCGCCGCTTCGCCGAGAGCGGAAAGGCCTGGCTCGCTGCTTGCCATCATTCTCCTCTCGCCGAATGGGGCTGTCCGGGCCGGCCTCCGATCAGAAGGCAGGAAATGAAGGCTCGTCATTCGGCGCTATCGCGACGCCTTCGACCTCGACGAGCCAGCCCGGACGGCAGACGGCGCCTTGGACGATGACGAAAGGCAGGTCGGGGAGATGATCCCGGAGACGCTCGTCGACCCCCGCGAAGTCCGTTGGGTCGCGCAAGTACACGGTCAGGCCCATCATGTCGGCGAGACCCGCCGAGCCCGCGTGCAGCAGCGCATCGACATTATCCAGTGCGTGAGCGAGCTGGCCGATGACATCGCCCGGATGGACGATTTTGCCCTCTCTATCGATGCTCGCCGTTCCCGAGATGAAATGGTGCGCCCGGTCGGCATAGGCGATCCGCGTGCCGCGTTCGAAGGTGACGCCGTAATCCTTCGTCGCACATAGCCGGTCGAGGTCGTTGAGATATGACATCTGCTCGGGAGTGAGGTCGAGAGCCGAGTAGGCATCCATCGCGACGAGGTCAAACTGGTGCCCGCAGGCACCTTCGATGCCGGTGCTGGCGATGTAGTGCGTCTCTGCCGTCAAGCCTTGCTCGTCGAACAGCGTGCCCCGGCTCTTGACCATATCCTGGTAGAAGACGTCGACATCCTTGAGATAGACCCATGTCCGGACGCAATGCTCGGCCAGCGTTCCGCCTTGATCGGAGATCGTGGCGATGAGATCGTCGAAGATCGCGCGCGTCTGCACCCCCGGTGAACCTGACGCAACCTCGGCGCCGGCGCACAGCCCGGTGGTCCACAGATGGCGCCGACCGTTCTTCTCGACCAAGAGGTCGTGCCCGGTTAGACGGAATTTCCTGATGGGAGCTTGACCTTCGATGTGATAGGCTTGGAGTGCGATCTTCGCGCCAGGCAAGGGCGCCTGCTGCACGATCGAAACCGCGACGGGGTCGTCGCAATCCTCGCCGAGGAGGGAGCTTTCGCAAACGAATTCCTTCTGGTTCAGGACATCGCTGAGGAAGACTCGGCGGAAGATTGCCGAGTCGGGCCCAAGGCCGAGCGACTCTCGCGCCACGGCATAGCGCTCCTCGACATAGCCGATCTGCTCCGCCAAGCCGAGTTCTGGGGGCGCGTCCTTTATGGTAATGAAGTGCTCGGAACCACCGCTGGTTCCCGTGAAGCTTCTACTCGCGACTCCCTGCACAATATCCACTGCCGGTGACCTCCCTCGCCAAATGGCACGACCTGCGCCGAGGGTTTCAATCTGTTGGAAACTAGTTCTTGGCGATGGCACCGTCTTTGCGCTGGATCAATGACGCAGAAGCGATGGGAAGCTATGGGCAGCGCCTCCGATCACTTCCCCATGACGAGGTTGGGCAACCATAGGGTCAGGGGCGGCCAGAGGGTGATCCCCAGGAGCACGATCAGCAGCGGCACCAGCCATGGCATGATGGCGCGCGACATCTTCTCGTAGCTGATCTCGGCTATCCTCGCCGTGACGAAGAGCACGACGCCGATGGGCGGGTGGATGGTGCCGAGAATCAGGTTGAAGATCATGATCAGGCCGAGCTGGACGGGATCGATGCCGAAGCTCGTCGCCGCCGGCACCATGATCGGGATCAGGATCAGGAGCGCCGCGAGCGTTTCCATGAAGCAACCGATGAACAGGAGGATCAGGTTGCAGACGAGGAGAAAGACGGTCGGCGAGTGGATCGCCGCCACCACCATGGGCGTAAGGGTCTGGGGAATGCGCGAGATCGACATGCACCAACCGAGCGCCGCGGCCGCCATGACGAGCGCCATGACCACGCCGGTCATCTCGGCGGTTGCGACGAGGATGGCGGGCAGCATCCTCAGCTCCAAGGTGCGATAGACGAGGAGACCGAGGATGAGGGCGTAGAAGGCGGCGACCGCGGCGGCCTCGGTCGGCGTGAACAGCCCCGAGAACATGCCGCCGAGCAGGATCACGGGGGCGAGCAGCGCGAAGAATCCTTGCCTGAAGGCGATCAGGATGCCGCGCAGGCCGGCGAATGCATGGCTCGGAAGGCCCTGGCGCTTGGCGATGACGACGACCATCGCCATCAGCGACAAGGACATCAGCGCGCCGGGGATGAAGCCGGCGAGGAAGAGCCTCCCGATCGAGACATCGGCGCTCACGCCATAGATGACCATCGGCAGGCTCGGCGGGATGATGGGCCCGATGGTCGCGGCCGCGGCCGTGATGGCGGCCGCCGTCTCCGGCCGGTAGCCGACCCGCTTCATCGAGTTGATCTCGATGGCGCCGACGCCGGCCGCATCGGCAACCGCCGATCCGACCATGCCGGCGAAGATGGTGCTCGCGATAATGCTGGCATGGGCGTAGCCGCCCCGTAGCCAGCCGACGAGGGAGCTCGCGAAAGCCACGATGCGATCGTTGATGCGGGCCGCGGCCAGGATGTTGCCCATCAGGATGTAGAGCGGAGCGGCGACGATCGGGAAGGAATTCATCGCCTGCGACATCTTCTGAGGCACGATGGTCTGCGACAGGCCGCCGATGGCGACGAAGGCGAAGCTCGCAAGCCCCATCGCGGCAAAGAGCGGCAGGCCGGCAAGGATGGCGACGAGCCACAAGCCGGCGATCTCGAGCATGAGCTGCGTCATCGGCATCGGCTTTACGCGCCGTCCGCGCCGGAAGGGCTCGACAGCAGTTGCCGGCAGATCTCGGCCGTCGCTTGCGCGGCGGTGGCGAGCCCCGCAAGGCAGATCGGCGCATACATCCACGACATCGAGATCGGCACGGTCGTCGCCTCGAGGTCCGTATTGCGGATCACGAGCTCTAGGCCGAACCGGAGGATGAGGGCTCCGAACGCCGCGACCGCGAGCTGCAAGAGGATTTCGGCGAGGCGCCAGGCGCGTGGCGGCAGCAGATTAAGGAAGAAGCGGACCCGGATATGCCCCCGGCGCCGGCAGGCGAGAATCCAACCGAAGGCCGCGAGCCACACCATCAGCAACCGCGAGACCTCGTCGGTCCAGATG
>JBIOEK010000317.1:0-5087 GCA_044445925.1 Hyphomicrobiales bacterium | reverse complement strand
GCTATCTCTCCTTCACGGTGGTTTTCTTCGTCTCGCTGTTTCCGGGCAACGTGCTCGGCCCCGAGCTCGCGGCGATCTTCGCGATCTTCACGAGCCAAGCCTGGAACATGGCCTTCAGCTTCTACCAGGCGCTGAGAACAGTTCCGATCGATCTCGACGAGGCTAGCCGCAGCTTCCGCAGCACGGCTTGGCAGCGCTTCTGGCGCCTCGAAGTGCCCTTCGCCATGCCCGGGCTCATCTGGAACATGATGATGTCGATGTCGGGAGGGTGGTTCTTCGTCGTGGCGTCGGAGGCCATCTCGGTCGGCGATCTCAAGATCACGCTGCCGGGCGTCGGCTCCTATGTGGCCAGCGCCATCGAGCAGCGCGATCTCGCCGCCATCCTATGGGCGATCGCTGTGATGGCGGTCACAATCCTTTTCTATGATCAGCTGCTCTTTCGTCCGCTGGTCGCCTGGGCCGAGAAGTTCCGGGTCGAGCAGACGGCGGCCCAGATCGCGCCGAGAAGTTGGGTGCTCGACCTCTTTCGCCGGTCGAGGCTGCTCGGCCACATCCTCGAGCCGATCGCGGCCGCATCACGACGGGCCGCCCGTGTCCCGCTCTCCCTGCCCCGGTTGGCGCTCTGGTCACCGCCGGCCCGCCTCGTGGATGGCATCTGGATCGGGCTTTTGGTCGCGGGCATAGCTTGGCTCGCATGGCAACTCGCGAGCCTCGTCGGCTCCGCTCTCTCCTGGGATGATGTCGCGACCGCGGCGGCGAATGGCGGCCTGACTTTTCTGCGGGTCGCCATCCTCATCGCGCTCGCCTCCCTGATCTGGGTGCCGATCGGCATCGCCGTCGGGCTGCGGCCAAAGCTCGCCGAATGGGTCCAACCCCTCGCGCAGTTTCTCGCCGCTTTTCCGGCCAATCTGCTCTTTCCGATCGCGGTCTTTCTCATCCTGCGCTTCGATCTTTCACCACGAATCTGGCTGACGCCGTTAATGATCCTCGGAACGCAATGGTACATCTTGTTCAATGTCATCGCCGGAGCGAGCGTCTTTCCCAGCGATTTTCGGGAGGCCGCCGCGAGCTTTCGCATCAGACCCTGGAGCTGGTGGCTCAAG
This sequence comes from Hyphomicrobiales bacterium, assembly GCA_044445925.1. Classification (GTDB taxonomy): domain Bacteria; phylum Pseudomonadota; class Alphaproteobacteria; order Rhizobiales; family Beijerinckiaceae; genus GAS188. Next base: position 3,984 of record JBIOEK010000317.1, on the reverse strand, counting down.
GTAATGCTTCCGGGGGTTTTCCCTTATTACGTGACCGGTGCCATCACCGCCTCGGGCGGTGCCTGGAATGCGAGCATCGTCTCGGAGGTCGTCAGCTGGGGGCCAACAAAGCTCGATGCCTCGGGGCTCGGCGCCTATATCGCACGCATGACGGAAGCGGGCGACTTCCCTCGGATCGCACTCGGCATCGCCGTCATGTCGACCCTCGTCATCGCGATGAACCGCCTGCTGTGGCGACCGCTCTACGCCTTCGCGGAGCGGCGGACGCGGCTCGATTGAACGAGGTGTGACGATGCAAGGCCCTGCCAAGGTGATCGAGCTTCGCCATGTCTGCAAGGTGTTCGCCAAGCCTTCCGGCGAAGCGCTCCCCGTGCTCGCCGGCATCGACCTCTCGATCCGCGAAGGCGAGATCCTCGGTCTGCTCGGGCGCTCGGGTTCCGGCAAATCGACATTGCTGCGCATTGCGGGCGGGCTCATCAGCCAGACTTCCGGAGATGTGATCTATAGGGGCGGGCCCCTCACGGGCCCTGCCGAAGGCATCGGCGTGGTCTTCCAATCCTTCGCGCTCTATCCCTGGCTCACGGTCCTCGAGAACGTAGAGCTCGGCCTCGATGCGCTCGGACTTCCGCTCGCGGAAGCGCGCAGCCGGGCGATGTCGGCCATCGACCTCGTCGCCCTCGACGGTTTTCAATCGGCCTATCCGCGTGAGCTGTCAGGGGGCATGCGTCAGAGGGTCGGCTTCGCGCGAGCCTTCGCCAGCGCGCCCGTCCTCTTGCTGATGGACGAGCCCTTCTCCGCGCTCGACGTGCTGACCGCCGAGACACTGCGCACCGACTTCATGGATCTTTGGATCGAGCACAGGCTCCCCACCAAATCAGTGCTGATGGTGACACATAATATCGAGGAAGCCGTGCTGATGTGCGACCGGATCGTCGTGCTCGGCTCCAATCCTGGCCACATCGCGGCCGAGATCGAGGTCCCCTTGGCGCAACCCCGCAATCGGCTGGACGACGCCTTCCATGCCATCGTCGACGACATCTACTCGATCCTGACCTCGCGCATGACCGAGGCGATCGGCGCGCAGCAGCAAGCTCATGGGGGGCTTGCGCAGCTTCTGCCTCAAGTCTCGATCAATCGGATCGGAGGGTTCGTCGAGACCCTGGCCTCCCCTTCCTATGGCGGAGGCGCCGAGCTCGCCAAGATCGCGGCGCCGCTGGCGCTCGAGGTCAACGACCTCTTTCCGATCGCGGAGGCGCTGCACATCCTCGAATTCGCGGAGATCAAGGAGAGCAGGATCAAACTGACGTCGGCCGGAAAGGTCTTCGCCGAGAGCAATGCCGAGGAGCGCAAACGGTTGTTCAAAGAGCATCTTCTTCGCTTCGTCCCGCTCGCCGCCCATATCCGCCACGTTCTCGACGAGCGCAAGGGCCGCCCGGCGCCGCGGGCGCGTTTCGAATATGAGCTCGAGGACCATCTCAGCGAGGCCGATACGGAGAAGACCTTGCGAACCGTCATCGCCTGGGGGCGCTATGCGGAGCTGTTCGCCTATGATGATGAGTCGCGGAGCTTTTGCCTCATCTCCTCCAAGGCAGGCGAACCGGTGCGAGCCGCGAAGGCTTGAGTGGGCTTTCGAGGTCAGGACAGCTCGGCCGGCATTCGCGCGGCACGCCCTCCCTCGCGCTCGAAGCGCCAATCGGGCCGCATGGCCTTGATCATCATCATCTCCCCGAGGTTCTGGCGCGTGAGGAGGCCGATGAGAATCCCATCGCGGTCGATGACGCAAATGGCCGAGGCATCCTGCCCATAGAGCCGATCGAGCGCTGATTCGAGCGACGCAGTCGCCCGCAGGGCCTCGCCCGGCGCCCGCATGAACTCCGCGATGGCAGCCTCCCGGTCATGGTCCTTCAAGGCCGAGAGGATATCCTCGCGCAGGAGAAGGCCGACCGGCTTGCCGAAGCCGTCGACGACCGGAAACTCGTGTTGCGCGGTTGCGAGCAGAGTGTCGACCGCCTGGGACAAGCTCGCGCCCATCGGGATAGGATTGAAGCTTGTCTCCATGGCATCGGCGACGCTCAACCCTCGCGCCGTTTCATGGAACTCGGTCATCTGGGCCTCCCCGGCTGCCGCGACATAGACGAAGATCGCGATGAACAGGAGGAGCGGATTTCCGAATAGGCCGAGGAAACCCAGCAGGAACGCGAAGAACTGCCCGATCGTCGAGGCGATCCTTGTTGCCTTCGGCCCTCCGAGCTTCATGGCGAGAAGGGCGCGCAGAACGCGGCCGCCATCCATGGGGAAGGCGGGGATCATGTTGAAGACGACGAGGAAGACATTGGCCGCGGCAAGCCGCGCGAAGAGCCCGACATGGGGATCATCGAGCCGCCCGAGAGCGCTCGGATCGAGACTATCGAGGAACAGGAAGAGCACGAGGGCGATGACCACATTCACCAACGGCCCCGCGACTGCGACAGCGAGCTCTTGAGCCGGCTTCTCCGGCAAGCGCTGCATGCTCGCCACGCCGCCGATGGGCAGCAGCGTCACCTCCGGAGTGACGATCCCGAAATGGCGCGCCACGAGAATGTGGCCGAATTCGTGAAGCACCACGCAGGCGAAGATGAGCACGATGAACAAGACGCTGTCGCGCGCCGCCACCGCCCCTTCCCTCTGCCAGGCGCTGAAGCCGATCCAGGCGAGGAAGATCAAGAAGGTGAGGTGAATCCTCACCGCGGTTCCGCCGAAACGCCCGATCGTCAAGGACCAGCGCATAAGGGCTCCTCCGGTGGACTGCGGATCTTCGCTCTAGCCGGCCGATACAGAAACGCGGCCGAGAGTTCGGTTATCATGGACAATGCACGCGACGAAGGGAACTGCTCGCGAGCCCGGCGCGAAACCAGCGCATGATCCCGAAAAGAGGGTTCGCTTCTCGGATAAGATCATGCGCCAAGACAGAGAAAGCGAGCTTTTGGGTCGATTCAACCGGAACGGGGAACATATCGTGCGCCATGGCACCGGCATGCCGGCCGGCTAGGCCCAAAAACCGCCGCGCAGGCGCGTGATCAATAGGGGCCGAGCCTGGTCGTCACTCTTGACGCTGATCAAAGCGGCAGTGCGGGATAGCTGCGAAGAGGGGGCGCGAGGGCGCAGTTTCCGGAGATCGATCTTGCAGAATACGGAACTGGAGCGGCGAGAAGTCGAAGCGCGCCCGGCTCAATATGCCAACCAAGACACGAAAGCCGAGGCAAAGCTTCCTGTACCGGTGGAGCCGCGAGCGACCGGGGGCCTTCCATCGGTGCCCGGACTGCCGCCCATGCGGCGACGCAGACGTCGCTGGCGCGTCCTGCTGATGGCGCTCGCCATCCTCTTGGGTGCAAGTGGGGCCTATTATTACTGGCGCACGCATCAGCCTGAGACCATTCCAAGCGGCATCGCCTGGAGCAATGGACGTATCGAAGCCCAAGAGATCGACATCGGCACCAAATTCGCCGGGCGGATCGCCGAGCTGTTCGCGGATGAGGGCGATACGGTCGCCGCGGGGCAAGTCGTCGCGCGCATGGACACCCAGGATCTCGCGGCGTCGCTGAAGAAGGCGGAAGCGCAAGTCAAGCTCGCCGAGCAGAGCCTCAGTGAGGCGCGCGCCGGCGTCGAGCAGCAGAAGTCGGTGGTCGACTTCGCCAAGGAGCAGTTCGATCGCGCCAACGTCCTCATGCAACGCGGCTTCACCACGCATGAAGTCTACGATCAACGGCGCCAAACCCTCGATGCCGCCAATGCCGGCATGACCGCCGCCGTGGCCAAGGTCGGCCAAGCAGAGCGGGGGCTCGAGGCGGCTCAACACGATGTCGAGCTGCTGAAGGTCAACATCGCCGACAACACGCTCGTCGCACCGCGCATGGGGCGAATCCAATATCGGATCTCGAATATCGGAGAGGTGCTGCCCGCCGGCGGCAAGGTCTTCACCATGCTCGACATCTCCGACGTCTACAT
>JBIOEK010000316.1:0-5090 GCA_044445925.1 Hyphomicrobiales bacterium | reverse complement strand
AGCATCGGCTCGCCGGTCACGTCTCCGACGGCATAGACGCCGCGCATCGAGGTGCGGCACTTGTCGTCGATGCGAATGAAGGGCCCATTCCTATCGAGATCGATCGCCTCGAGGCCCCACCCTTGAGTCGCCGGCTGGCGGCCGACGGTCACCAGGATCTGGTCGGCGGCAAGCGCCATCGCCCGCCCATCCGCAGTCTCGACGGAGAGCGCGTCGCCCTTGGAAGCAAGCCCCTTTGCCTTGGCGCCGGTCAGCACCTCCACGCCGAGACCGTGCAGGCGCTTGGCGACCGGCCGCGTCAGCTCGGCGTCGTATTGGGGAAGGATACGGGGCTCGGCTTCGACGATGCTCACCGCCGCCCCCATCTTGGCGAAGGCGGTCCCCAATTCAAGCCCGATATAGCCGGCGCCCACGACCACAAGCCTGCCCGGCACCTCGGTCAGCGCCAACGCGCCGGTCGACGAGATCACCCTGCCGCCGAAGGGGAGGAAGGGCAGCTCGACCGCCTCGGAACCCGTGGCGATCATCACCTGCTCGGCCCGGATCACCTGCGGGCCGATTTCCGTCTCCACCTCGACCGTCTTGCCGTCGCGAAACCGGGCCCAGCCTGCCACGACCTTGACGCCTGCCTTCTTCAACAGCCCCGAAACCCCGCTGTTGAGGCGACCGACGATGCCGTCCTTCCACATCACGGTCTTCGAGAGGTCGAGCTTGGGCTTGCCGGCGGAAATGCCGAGCGGGCTTTCGCCTGCGGCGATCCGCACCAGCTTCTCGAATTCCTCTGCCGCATGAATCAGGGCCTTGGACGGGATGCAGCCGACATTCAGGCAGGTTCCGCCGGGCTTCTTCGCCTCGGCCAGCACGGTGTCGATGCCCAGCTGGCCCGCCCGGATCGCACAGACATAGCCGCCTGGGCCCGCGCCGATCACCAGGAGCTTGCAGGAGATCTCTTTCACGGCTTCAGCTTTCCATGAAGATCAGGGCTGGCGTCTCGAGCAGCCCCTTGATGCGTTGCACGAAGCGCGCGGCGTCGAAGCCGTCCACCACGCGGTGATCGAAGCTCGACGACAGGTTCATCATCTTGCGGGGAATGAATGCCGAGCCGTCCCAGACGGGGCGCATCATCATCTTGTTGACGCCGATGATCGCCACCTCCGGATGGTTGATGATGGGCGTGGTCACCACGCCGCCCATGGGGCCGAGCGAGGTGATCGTGATCGTCGAGCCTGAGAGCTCGTCGCGGCTGGCCGTGCCCCCTTTCGCCGCTTCCGCGAGCCGGTTCACCTCCGCCGCGCAGCCCCAGAGATCGAGCGCCTCGGCGTGCCTGACCACCGGCACCATGAGGCCGGCGGGTGTCTGCGCCGCGATGCCGATATGCACGCCCGCATGCTGGTGTACGACCCCTGCCTCATCGTCGAACAGCGCATTCACATTGGGCTGCTCGGCGATCGCCCGCACCATGGCGCGCATCAAGAACGGCAAGAGCGTCAGCTTCGGCTGATCCTGCCGCTTCCGGGTGTTGAGCGTTGCCCGAAGCTCCTCGAGCCCGGTGACATCGACCTCCTCGACATAAGTGATATGGGGAATGCGCGAGTGAGAGATCGACATCTTCTCGGCGATCTTGCGGCGCAGGCCGACAACCTTGATGTCCTCGACCGACGTCCTCGCCTGCAGGCCTCGCGCCCTCGCCGGCCCGGGCCCCTGGGCGAAGAAGGCGTCGAGATCCTCGTGCGTGACGCGGCCGGCCGGGCCGCTGCCGGGGACTTGCCGCAGGTCGAGGCCCGCCTCCCTGGCCCTGAGACGAACCGCCGGCGAGGCCACGGGCTTCTCGCCTTCGGGGCGGGGAGCGTTACCGACCGAGCGGCGTGTCGGGACGGTGCGGGGAGGCAGGCTCGCGGCGGGCGCCGGAGAGGCGGCCGCGGTCGGGGCAGGTTCGGCCGTATCACCGGGAGCCGGCATCGCCGGTTGCGTGGAACGTAACGTTGCGGGCGTCCGAGGCTTCGCGGCAGATGATTGCCGCGCTTCCTTGGCGGGGGAAGGACTGGCTTCTCCGGCGACCTTGAGGCGGATGAGGTCGGAACCGACGGCGACCACGTCACCGACATCGGCGCCCAGCCAGACGACCTCGCCCTCGACCGGGGAGGGGATCTCGACCGTCGCCTTGTCGGTCATCACCGCCCCGAGGAGCGTGTCTTCCCGCACGAGGTCGCCGATCTTGACATGCCACTCGACGAGCTCGGCTTCGGCGACGCCCTCGCCCACATCGGGCAGCCTGATCACATGCTCAGCCATCTCACTGCTCCATGGTCTCGAGCAGCGCACGGCCGAGACGGGCAGGGCCCGGAAAGTAGTCCCACTCCTGCGCATGCGGATAGGGCGTGTCCCAGCCCGTCACGCGCGCGATGGGCGCCTCCAGATGATAGAAACAGGTTTCCTGCACGAGCGCCGAGAGCTCCGCGCCGAAACCTGAGGTCAGCGTCGCCTCATGGACGATCACGCATCTGCCCGTCTTGCGGACCGATGCTTCGATCGTCCCGAGATCGAGCGGCAGCAGCGTGCGAAGGTCGATGATCTCGGCATCGACCCCTGTCTCGGCGGCGGCCGCCATGGCAACATGCACCATGGTGCCATAGGCCAGCACGGTCAGGGCCGCGCCTTCGCGCCGGACAGCCGCCTTTCCGAGGGGGACGGTATAGTGCCCGTCGGGAACCTCGCCGAGCTCATGCTTCGACCAGGGCGTGACGGGTCGGTCGGGATGGCCGTCGAAGGGGCCGTTATAGAGCCGCTTGGGCTCCAGGAAGATCACGGGATCGGGATCCTCGATCGCCGAGATCAGCAAGCCCTTGGCGTCCCTCGGATTGGACGGCACCACCGTCTTGAGGCCCGACACATGGGTGAACAGAGCCTCCGGGCTCTGGCTATGGGTCTGTCCCCCGGAGATTCCGCCCCCGGTCGGCATCCTGACCACGATGGGACAGGTGAAGTCGCCATTGGAGCGATAGCGCAGCCGCGCAGCCTCCGAGACGATCTGGTCATAGGCCGGATACATGTAGTCGGCGAACTGGACCTCCACGCAAGGACGAAGCCCGTAGGCTGCCATGCCGATCGCCGAGCCCACGATGCCTAGCTCGCTGATCGGGGTATCGAAACAACGGGTCTTGCCGTATTTCGCCTGCAAGCCTTGCGTGGCGCGAAAGACGCCGCCGAAATAGCCGACATCCTCGCCGAACACGACGACGTTGTCGTCCTTGCCCATCATCACGTCCATGGCGTCGCGGATGGCCTCGATCATGGTCTTGCGCGGCATGGCTCAGACTCCGGCAAGCTGGCGTTGCCGGCGCAGATGCGGCGGCGTCACGGCATAGACCCCCTCGAACATGTCGCGCACGGAAGGCTGGCCGCCGGCATGGAGCGTGCCGTGGCTCTCGGCCTCCTTCTGCGCCGTGATCACGGTGTCGAGAACTTCGGCTTCCGCCTGCTTATGGCGCTCCTCGGACCAGGCGCCGCGCGCGATCAGGTGATTTTTCAGCCGGATCACCGGATCGCCGAGCGGCCAGGCATCGGATTCGGTCTTGGGCCGGTAGGCGGCAGGATCGTCGGAGGTGGAATGCGCGCCGACCCGATAGGTGACGTGCTCTATAAGCGTCGCACCCAGGTTACGGCGTGCGCGCTCGATCGCCCATCTGGCGACGGCATGGACCGCGAGATAGTCGTTGCCGTCGACCCTGAGCGCCGCAATGCCGAAGCCGAGACCGCGTGCCGCAAAGGTGCCCGAGCCGCCGCGTGCGATGCCCTGGAAGGTCGAGATCGCCCATTGATTATTGACGATGTTGAGCACCACGGGCGCCTTGTAGGTGGAGGCAAAAACGAGGGCCGCGTGGAAATCCGATTCGGCCGTCGAGCCGTCGCCGATCCACCCGGCCGCGATCCTCGTATCGTTCTTGATCGCGGAGGCCATGGCCCAACCGACGGCCTGTATGTATTGGGTCGCGAGGTTTCCGGAAATCGAGAAGAAGCCATCCTTCTTCGACGAATAGAGAACCGGCATCTGCCGGCCTTTCAGCGGATCCTGCTCGTTGGAGTAGATCTGGCACATCATGTCGACCAGCGGATAGCCTGCCGCGATCAAGAGGCCTGCCTGGCGATAGGTCGGAAAGTTCATGTCTCCCGGCTCGAGCGCCTTGCGAAAGGCGCAGCAGACGGCCTCTTCCCCCATATGCTGCATATAAAAGGAGGTCTTGCCCTGCCGCTGCGCCATCAGCATGCGCGCGTCGAAGGCGCGCAGGGTCATCATGTGACGCAAGCCCTCGAGCACGTCCTCATCGCTCAAGAGGCCGGCCCAGGGACCGACCGCCTCGCCTTCCCGGTCGAGGACGCGGATGATCGAATAGGCGAGCTCCCGGATGGATGCCGGATCGGCGTCGACCTCCGGGCGTGCCACCGACCCGGCTTTCGGAATCTGGACGCTCGAAAAATCGGGGGTGCCGCCAGGGCGAACCGCCGGCTCAGGCACATGCAGGGTCAAGGGGCCATAGTCGGTCATGTCGTCACGGTCTCCCATTCACGTCCTGCCGCCAAATCAAAGATGCGAGGCGCAGCATCATTCCGGCAAAACAACCACAGCCGAGGGAAAGTTCTTATAATCCTGGATCAGACCCGGAGTCTGCCGGAGCGCCGATCGAAGCATTCCGACCGACGCGACCCTGGAACGACCAAGCTCGAGCCGCGTAGAAACAGCCTATGGCCTCGTTCTGGACGGAGTCGCATGGCTCGAACCGAAGGGAGAGAGCCCGATATGGCTGAACCACTCGTCGTGATCATCCCCCACAACCTCGGCAAGGCCGAGGCGACCGACCGCTTGAGATCCGGGCTCGCCGGAATTCGCAGCTCATTTGCCGGAAAGCTCTCCGTCATCGAGGAAGCCTGGACGCAAGAGCATTTGGACTTCCGGGTCGCGCTCCTCGGCCAGGAGGCCAAGGGAACGATCGATGTCGGAGATCAGAATGTGCGTCTTTCCGTCGAGCTCCCCTGGTTTCTTGCCAAGCTCGCCCTGAAGGCGAAAGCCCTCATCGAGCGGCAAGGTCAGCTCT
>JBIOEK010000315.1:0-5135 GCA_044445925.1 Hyphomicrobiales bacterium | reverse complement strand
TGTCGACACGGGTGCCTATGCCACCGGCCGCCTCACCTGCGCCGTCATCGAAGGCAGCGAGATCGGCTTCCTGTCGACCGGGCCGGCGCGGCGCTAGCGACTCGAAGGGCTACGCCTTGGCATGCTGGTCCTCGCTTGCGATTGCCTTGGCCAGGCCGCCATCCGACGACCACGCTCACTCAGGCCTGCGGATGAAAGAAGCCGTAGACGGCCTTCGCGGTCGCTTCATTTACGCCGGGCGTGCTCGCGAGGTCCTCGAGCGAGGCGCGCTCGATCGACTTGACCGTGCCGAAATGCATGAGCAGCGCCCGCTTGCGGCGCGGACCGACGCCGCCGATCTCGTCGAGCGGGCTGCGGACGAGCTCGCGCGAGCGCTTGGCGCGGTGCGTGCCGATGGCGAAGCGATGCGCCTCGTCGCGCAGGCGCTGCATGAAATAAAGTGCAGGATCGCGCGGCTCGAGCCTGAAAGGAGGCCGGCCGGGCAAATGAAAATGCTCCATCCCGGCATCGCGGTCCGGCCCTTTGGCGATCGCAACAACGGGTACATCGGTGATGCCGATCTCGGCGAGAATGTCCTGCGCCGCCTGCAACTGCCCCCTGCCTCCGTCGATGAGGACGAGGTCGGGCCAGGCCGGGAAGGCGTCTGGATCTTCATCCCTCGACGCGGCGAGCGCCGGCGTTATCCGCGTCGAATAGATCACCGAATCGTCCACCTCGCCGCGTTGGCGGCGGGTGCGCGGGCTGAGATCGGTCGGCGCGACCACGCGGCTCGCTGGCTCGTCCGTGCGAGATGCCGTGCCCGACCCAGCCGCATCGTTGGCGCCGGCTTCAGGCGCAGGGAGCGCAGGCGCGGAATGCATTCCATTTCCGCCTTGAGACAGGGCTTCGGCCCCAGCTTCGGTCGCGGGCGCGGAATTCCGCGGATTGTCCTTTGCGAGCCTGGTGAAGCGCCGCTTCAGCACTTCGCGCATCATCCCGTAATCATCGCCCGGGGCGAGCTCCTCCGAGCGGATGTTGAAGGTCCGATAATGGGTCTTCATGAAGCCTTGCGGGCCGGCGACGATCATCGCGCCGATGGCGTTCGTGCCCGAGATATGGGAATTGTCGTAGACCTCGACGCGGCGCGGCGCTCGGCCTCGAGAAGGCGCCGCGCCGACGGAGGCGAGCAGCTTCTCCTGCGAGGAGGTATCGGCGAGCCGGCGCGCCAGCGCCTCCGCGGCATTCCTCGCCGCGTATGCCACGAGGTCCCGTTTCTCGCCCCGCTTCGGCGCCAGGATCTCGAGGCGCGAGCCCGAGCGTGCCGACAGCGCCTCGCACAGCAGCTCCTGCTCGTCGACCTCGTGCGACAGCAGGATAAGCTTCGGCGTCGGCTTGTCGTCGTAGAACTGCGCCAGGAAGGCGCCGAGCACCTCGCCATCCGGCAAGGACGGATCGGCCTTGGGAAAATAGGCGCGGTTGCCCCAATTCTGGAAATTGCGGAAGAAGAAGGCTTCGACGCAGACATGCCCCGCCTGGCGGGCGAGCGCGAAGACATCGGCCTCCTCGGTCGATTGCGGGTTGATGTCCTGGCTCGCCTGGATGGCGGATAGCGCAGCGATGCGGTCGCGCAAGCGCGCCGCGCGCTCGAACTCGAGCGCGTCGGAGGCTTCCTGCATCTCGCCGGCGAGCCTCGCGCGCACGGCGCGGCTCTTGCCGGAGAGGAAATCGCGCGCCTCGGCGACGAGCCCCGCATAGGCTTCGTGCGAGATCTCGCCCGTGCAAGGTCCGGCGCAGCGCTTGATCTGGAACAGCAGGCAGGGCCTGCTGCGGTTCTCGTAAAAGGAGTCAGAGCAGGAGCGCACCAGGAAGGCGCGCTGCATGGCGTTCAAGGTGCGGTTCACGGCCCCGACATTGGCGAAGGGTCCGTAATAATCGCCCGGCCGGTTGCGCGCCCCGCGATGCTTGGTGATCTGGGGCGAGATATGGTCCTTGGTGAGAAGGATATAGGGGAAGGATTTGTCGTCGCGCAGCAGCACGTTGTAGCGGGGCTTCAGCTGCTTGATCAGGTTCGCCTCGAGCAGCAGCGCCTCGGTCTCCGTGGAGGTGGTGACGAACACCATCGAGGCCGTCTCGGCGATCATGCGGCCGATGCGGTTCGTGTGCGCCTGGCCGCGCGCATAGGCGGCGATGCGGGCGCGGATATTGCGCGCCTTGCCGACATAGAGCACGTCGCCATCCGCCGCGATCATGCGGTAGACGCCGGGCGCGCTGGGCGCGGTCCTCAGCTGCCCGCGAATGACCGCGGCGCCGCCCCCGAGCGCGGACGGGAGCGCCTCGAGGTCCTCGGCATTATCCGGCTCGGCGTCGAGCGGCGCGAGCGCCTCCTCGGCGTCCTCGGCGTCGTTCTCGATCTCGCTCGGGGGCAGGTCTTCGCCGGCGCTCATTTCCGGCATGTAGGCGAGGCGGTGGGGCGGGGGCAAGGGTCGCGGTCGTCACGGTCGTAGCGCGGGCTTCCAGCCCGCTCTTCTCGCATTCATCGTATTGCAGGCGGCTGGAAGGCCGCGCTGCGGAAGCCCTCAATCATAAACGAGCACGATGGTCTCCGCGATCAGCGCCGGCCGCGCCTCGCCCTCGATCTCGATCTTCATGTCGAAGATCAGGCGCCTTCCGCCTTCGACCGGCTCTGCCGCCTTCAGGCTCTGCACCAGGCGCACCCGGCTGCCCGCGGCGACCGGGTTGAGGTAGCGCACCTTGTTGGAGCCGTAGTTGATGCCGCGCGAGCGCTTCTTGATGCTGTAGATGCTCTGCGACAGGCGCGCCAGCAGCGACAAGGTCAGATAGCCATGCGCGATGGTCTTGCCGCCCGGCATCTCGCGCTTGGCGCGCTCGACATCGACATGGATCCATTGATGGTCGCCCGTCGCCTCGGCGAAGCGATCGATCATCGCCTGGTCGACCATCAGCCATTCGCTCTTGCCGAGCTCCTTCCCGGAAAAGGCTGCCATATCGGCCGGGCTTTCGATCTCGAGCATCTCTATCCTGCCTTGACCCTCTCGCCCGCCGCCCTGATCTCGGAGAGGGTGCGGGCCGGCGTCAGGGCTTCGGGGTCGACGATGCAATGCAGGATCGACGGCTTGCCCGAGGCCAGCGCCCGCTCGAAGGCTGGCGCGAAGTCCTGCGTGCGTTCCACCCTCTCGCCATGGCCCCCGAATGCCTTGGCGTAGGCGGCGAAATCCGGGTTCTTCAGGGCGGTGCCCGAAATGCGGCGCGGATAGTGCAATTCCTGATGCATGCGGATCGTGCCGTACATGGCGTTGTCGACGATAACGACGATGATGCCCAGGTCATATTGCACGGCGGTCGCGAATTCCTGGCCGTTCATCAGGAAGCAGCCATCGCCCGCGAAGGCGACCACGATCCTGTCCGGGCATTGCCGCTTCGCCATCACGGCGGCAGGCGTGCCGTAGCCCATCGAGCCCGAGGTCGGGGCGAGCTGGGTGGCGAAGCGGCGGAAGCGGTAATAGCGGTGCACCCAGGTCGCGTAGTTGCCGGCGCCGTTGGCGATGATCGCGTCCTGCGGCAGACGCTCGCGCAAATAGGTCATCGCCTCGCCGAGCTGGAAGGCGCCAGGCAATGGGCGTGGCTTGCCGGTCCAGTCGAGATATTCGGCGCGTGCCCCTCGCGTGGATTCGCTCCAGGCCAGCCGGTTCGGCGTCGGCAGCCTCGCGAGGGCCACCGCGAAGGCGCGAGGCGTCGCCATGATGGCGAGCGCCGGCTGATAGACGCGCCCGAGCTCGCCGGCATCGGGATAGACATGCACCAGCTTTTGCTGCGGCACCGGCACGTCGATGAGCGTGTAGGATGCCGATTGCTGCTCCGAGAAGCGCCCCCCGACCAGGAGGACGAGATCGGCCTCCTTGACGCGCTGGGCGAGCTTGGGGCTCGGCCCGACGCCGAGATCGCCCGCATAGTTCGCATGGTCCGCCGGAAACAGCGCCGAGCGGCGGAAGGTCGTGGTCACCGGCAGGCCGAAGCGCTCTGAAAAGCCGATCATGGCGTCGCGCGCCTCCTCCGACCAGCCCGAGCCGCCCAGGATGAGGATCGGGCGCGAGGCCTCGGCCAGGAGGGCCGCGAGCTTCGCCATCTCGGTCTCGCCCGGCGATGCCTGCGCCGGCTCGACGCGCGGCGCGTCCGCGACCGTCGCCATGTCGGTGAGTACGTCCTCCGGGAGCGCGACGACGACGGGGCCGGGCCGCCCCTGCAGCGCCACCCGGAAGGCACGCGCCACGATCTCGGGAATGCGGGCGGCGTCGTCGATCTCGACCGCCCATTTGGCCATGCCGCCGAACACCTCCTTGTAGTCGAGCTCCTGGAAGGCCTCACGCCCGCGCATGCCGCGCTCGACCTGACCGACGAAGACGATCATCGGCGTCGAATCCTGCATGGCGATGTGGATGCCCGGCGAGGCGTTGGCGGCGCCCGGCCCGCGCGTGACGAAGCAGATGCCGGGACGTCCCGTAAGCTTGCCATAGGCGTCGGCCATCATCGCCGCCCCGCCTTCCTGGCGGCAGACCAGGAGATCGATTTGCGCGTCATGCAGGGCGTCGAGCACGGCGAGATAGCTCTCGCCCGGCACGCAGGTCGCCCGCTCGACGCCCTGGGCGAGGAGCTGGTCGACGAGGATCCGGCCGCCTGTGCGGGGGATCAATTGCGGCATGACGGTCCGCCAAATACGCGCTTGGCAGCCAGGTTTCCGCTCATACCCGCGGAAGCGGGAAACCTGGAACCGGCACAGCGGATGAAAGTTCTGGATCCCCGCTTTCGCGGGGATGAGCGGCGGAGGTAGTCAGCCCGCGAGTCGACCCGCGCAGGCGGGAAAGGGTGGCGCGCGTAAGGGGCGCCGCAAACGGCCAAGCCCATCACGAAAACGCCTGGATTCCCGTGATGGCGCGCCCGAGGATCAGGGCGTGCACGTCATGGGCGCCTTCATAGGTGTTCACCGTCTCGAGATTGGTGAGGTGGCGCATGACATGGAACTCGGCCGAGATGCCGTTGCCGCCGTGCATGTCGCGCGCCATGCGGGCGATGTCGAGCGCCTTGCCGCAATTATTGCGCTTGATCAGCGAGATCGTGTCCGGAGCGAGCCTGCCCTCGTC
>JBIOEK010000314.1:0-5152 GCA_044445925.1 Hyphomicrobiales bacterium | reverse complement strand
GGCATGCTCGAAGAGGACGGGCTCGAGATAGATCTGGTTGATCCGGTGCGGGGGCTCGGGCGTCGGCCACCAGGTGTCGGGGCCGCCCTTCGCGACGTAGCGGTCGCGCCGACAGGGGATCGCGATGCGCGCCAGCTCCTTTCCGAGCATCGTCGTCTTGAAGGAAATATCGTTCGGGTAATCCGCCGGAAGCCCGGCATCGCGCAGCTTTCGAGCGACCCCGAGCCGGCGGAACAGCTCCATCGAGCGAGCGGCGACGTGGTTGCACTTGACGCTCGGCGGCTCGCCGGCGCGTCGCTGCTCGAGCACCGTGACCTCGATGCCGCGCCTGGCGAGGTCCATCGCCAAAGTGAGCCCGACCGGACCGCCACCGATGACGAGCACATCCGTCTCGATGGTTCGCGTCATGCGGCGGCGCCTCGAGTCCAATTATCGGACATTGACAGAAAGTTCATGCTAAGATTGGATCCGAACTCGTGTCAATCTAACGAAACGCACGGCTCTCTTCCCTTTCGCGGACCGATTCCACTAAAAGCTTGCAAAGGCTTGCGTGATTTCGTCCGATAAATGGACAAGAGGACCCGGAAGCGAATCGAATTTCACAGCGGGATGGAAGACGCCGAAACCCCCGAGCCCCACGGCAGCGGCCTGGCCGGCCCGGCGCCGGACGAGACCGGCAGCGACGGCCTTGCGACTGTCGCCCATTCGAAGGCGGGCGGCAGCCTCAATCGGGCCGTGCTCTTGCTGCGCGCCATTGCGCGCGGCGGGGAAGCCGGAGCTTCCCTCTCCGAGCTCGTCGCCTGGACCGAGCTGCCGCGCTCCACCATCCACCGCGTGCTCGCCATGCTGCTCGAGCCGAGATGGGTCGAGCGCGATCGGCATACGCGCCGCTTCCATCTCGGGCCTGAGTTTCTCGCCTTCGGGATCGTGGCCTCCGCGCGTCATCCGATCGAGCGGCAATCGGCGACCGAGCTCGCCGTGCTCGCAGGCGAGATCGGGCAGACGATCTACCTCATGGTCAGGTCCGGCCTCGACGGCGTCTGCGCGGCGCGCCAGGAGAGCGTCTCGCCCATACAGACCCTGGTGCTCAAGCCCGGCAGCCATGTGCCGCTCGGCTGGGGCGCGGGCAGCATGGCGATCCTGATAGCGCTCCCCGCGGCCGAGGCTGCCGAGATCATCGCACGCAACCGCAAGCGCTTCGCCGCAATGGCGAGCTTCGATGAAGCCGCCTTCGGCAAGGCCGTAGCGGCGGCGCGCAAGCGCGGCTTTGCCTCCCATGACGGCCTGTTCGCGCGCGGCATCAGCGGCATCGGGGTGCCGGTTCGCGGCCCGAGCTCCTATCCTATCGCCGCGATCAGCACCGCCTTCGTCAGCGATTGGCTCGACGACGAGCAAAGGCTTCGCTGCGCCACGAGATTGAACGAGACCGCGCGGCGCATTGCGAGGCGGCTCGTCGATATCCAGGCACGCTTATGACTGGCGCGCCATCGGATCATGCCATATTGGACCCTTCGGAGGCGACCATGAAGAATCGATCGAGGCTTGGCTTGGCGGCGTTCGGGCTCCTTGCCATGACGTGCGGGGCGCTCGGCGGCACGCTCGAGGATGTCAAGGCGCGCGGCGTCCTGCGCTGCGGCGTGGCGCCGAGCGCGCCGGGTTTTGCCGCCAAGGATGCGCAAGGCACGATGCGAGGCTTCGATATCGATCTGTGCCGCGCCATCGCGGCGGCGGTGCTCGGCGACGCGTCGAAATACGAGGTCACGCCGCTCGGGCTGCGCGACGGCTTCACGACGCTCGCGACCAGCGGCGTCGATGTGCTGACGCACCGCTTCACCTGGACATTCAACCGCGACAACGGCACGGGGCTCGAATTCGTCCAGACCATGTTCTATGACGGGCAAGGATTCTATGTGCGCAAAGCCTCGGGCGCGAAGAGCCTCAAGGATCTCGACGGGGCCACCATCTGCGTGGCGCAGGGCTCGACGAGCGAGCTCAACATCGCCGACTATTTCCGCTCTCATAAGATGCAATACAAGATCGCGACCTTCGCGGATCTCGACGAGGCCAGGAATGCCTACGATGCGGGCCGCTGCGACGCCTGGTCGAACGACAGGGGTGGCCTCGCGGCGCGGGGCCTGGGCCTCAAGGACCGCAGCGCCCATATGCTGCTGCCCGAGACGATCTCCAAGGAGCCGATCGGGCCCATGGTGCGCATGGGCGATGGCGCCTGGTCGCATGTGGTGCGCTGGACGATGGCTGCGCTGATCGCCGCCGAGGAGCTCGGCGTCACCTCGGCGAATGTCGAGGAGATGCACGCCTCCTCGGCCAACCCGGAGGTCAAGCGCCTGCTCGGCGTCGGCGACGATCTCGGCCAGAAGCTCGGCCTGTCGGCCGATTGGTCCTATCGGATCGTCAAGCAAGTCGGGAATTACGGCGAGATCTACGAGCGCAACGTCGGCGAGAAGACCCCGCTCGGCCTGTCTCGCGGCCTGAATGCGCTGTGGCGCGACGGCGGCCTGATCTTCTCTCCGCCCTTCCGCTGATCGGCCTCGAGCATCGACGCGGTGGCAAGCGCGGCAGCCCGGAGCGGCGCGCATGAGGATCGGCCGCCGCCTCGGGGCCCCTTGCGTCTTTTCGCCGAGCAAGGCTTGCGGCGCATCCTCATCCAGGCCGCGGCTGTGGCGCTGGCGCTTGCCTGCATCCTCTATATCGGCTCGAACCTCGCCATCAATCTGCAACGCCTGGGCGTGCGCACGGGCTTCGGCTTCCTGGGCCGGCCGGCCGGGTTCGAGATCTCCCAATCCCTGCTGCCCTATGACGAGCAATCGACCTATCTTGCCGCCTTCCTGGTCGCCTTGACGAACACGCTTGCCGTGACGGCGGTCGCGATCGTCCTGGCAACGCTCCTGGGCTCGGTCATCGGATTTTGCAGGCTGTCGGCGAACCGCCTCTTGGCCGCGGCGGCCTCCGCCTATGTCGAGCTATTCCGCAACATCCCGCTGCTGCTGCATCTGCTGTTTTGGTATTTCGCGCTGCTGCAACCCCTCCCCGGCCCGAAAGCCAGCCTCAGCCTCCTCGACGCGATCTTCCTCAACAACCGCGGATTGTTCCTGCCTGCGCCGATATTCGAGGGCGAGACGGGCTGGCCCTTCGCCGCCTTGGCGCTCGGGGCGATCGCCAGCATCGCCGTGGCGCGCCTCGCCAAGCGGGGGCGCATCGCCAACGGAAGGCCTTCGACTTACGCATTCCTGGCACCGCTTCCCGTGCTCCTCTTGCCCCTGATCGCCTTGCTCCTCTGCGGCACCAAGGTCGGCGTGAGCGTGCCGCATTTGCAGGGGTTCAACTTCCGCGGCGGCCTCAACGTCATCCCGGAATTCGTCGCCTTGGCGGGCGCGCTGTCCCTGTTCGAGGCGGCCTTCATCGCGGAGATCGTGCGCGGCGGCATCCGGGCCATCCCGCGCGGCCAGATCGAGGCTGGACAAGCGCTCGGATTGTCGCGGTTGCGGATCAATACCGAGATCGTCGTGCCGCTCGCCTTGCGCCTCATCGTGCCACCGCTCGGCGCCCAATATGTGCAGATCCTGAAGAGCACGTCGCTCGCAGCCGCGATCGCCTATCCGGATCTGATGCTGGTGTTCGCCGGCACCGCGCTCAACCAGACCGGGCAGCCGCTCGAGGTCATGGCGATCACGCTGGCGACCTATCTCGGCCTCGGCCTGGCGCTTTCGGGCGCCACCTCGCTCGTCAATCATCGCCTGAGGCTGGTCGAGCGATGAGGAACGCCACGAGCACGGCCTCCCTGCCTCGCGGACTTCGGCAATTCCTGGCAAGCTGCGTGTCCTCGCCGCTGAACGCGGCCCTCACCTTCCTGCTGCTCGGCGCGGTCGCCTATGCGCTGCCGCCTTTTCTGCGCTGGCTGATCAGCGATGCGGTGTGGTCCGGGAGCTCGGGACAAGACTGCGCCGGTCGGGACGGCGCCTGCTGGATATTCATCGAGCTGCGCGGCGAGCAGATCCTCTACGGCTCCTATCCGGCGCCCGAGCGCTGGCGGGTGCAGCTTGCGGCCCTCATCGGGGCCCTCGGCATCGCGGCGATCATTTTCCCCGTCCTCCCGCATCGCCGGCGCCTCGCCGCGATCTTACCTCCGCTCTACGCGGTCGCTGCGGGCGTGCTTCTGGTCGGGGGCGCATTCGGCCTGCCCCATGTCCAGACGAGCAGCTTCGGCGGCCTCATGCTGACGGCAATCGTCGCCGCCTGGACCATCGCGACGGCGCTGCCCATCGGCCTGCTGCTGGCGCTGGCGCGCCGTTCCGACATGCAGGCGATCGCCTTCATGGCGGGCGGCTTCATCGATATCGTGCGCGGCTTGCCGCTCGTCGGCCTGTTGTTCCTGGCGATCGTGATGTTTCCGCTCTTCGCGCCGCCCGGCATGGAGACCGACAAGCTCAGCCGGGCGCTCCTGGCCTTCACGCTGTTCGAGGCAGCGACGCTCGCCGAGGTGTTTCGCGGCGGCCTTCAGGGCGTGCCCAAGGAACAGCACGAGGCGGCGGGGAGCCTCGGCCTGCCGCGGAGCCTTTCGACCTGGCTCATCATTGTGCCGCAAGCCGTCACCATCGCGCTGCCCGGCATCGTCAATGTCTGCATCACGATCATCAAGGAGACGACGATCGTGCTGATCGTCGGGCTATTCGATTTTCTTGGCGTCCTGCAGGCAGGTCTCGCCGATCCGGAATGGCTCAATGCCACGCAAGTGCGCGGCACCGCCTATTTCGTCGCCGCCGCCGTCTTCTGGTGCATCTGCTTTGCCCTGTCGCGCTATAGCTTGAGGATCGAGAATGAGCGCAATCGCGGCAGGGAGCGGTGAGCTCAGGCCGCATCATGAAAGATCACGCCGAGCGTGAAGCGTCCCCCTGAGCGCAGGCGGCTGACGCCATGGCGCATCGCCACGCGGTAGACGCCGCGCCCGCCCTGAACCGGGCGTTGATTGACGGGGAAGATCACCCCCTCGCCTTGCCGCAACGACACGACCTCGGCTCGCGACTGCAGGCGCGGCCGCTGCTCGGTCAGCACGAACTCGCCGCCCGTGAAATCATCGCCGGGCCGGCTCAGCAGGAAGGCCACCTGCAGCGGGAAGGAGAGCGCGCCATAAAGG
>JBIOEK010000313.1:0-5171 GCA_044445925.1 Hyphomicrobiales bacterium | reverse complement strand
GATATAGACATCATCGCCGATCTCGACCGGTCCGATGATGAATTCATTGCCGATGACCTCGGCATTGGCGATGACCATCTTGCCGATCGAGCAGTGAGCGCCGACGGTCACGAGATCGACGGCGCCGCAGCTCAACTCGCCGATATGCGTATCATAGCCGATCTTGGCGCCCATCAGGCGCAGGTAGAAATTCATCACGGACGAGCCCTGCAGCAGCCCTCCCGGCGTCAGGCGAACGAACTGAGTGGCGAGCCAGCAACGGTAATAATAAAGGCCCCATAGCGGGTAGCGGCCGGGCTTGGTGCGGCCGAGCACGAGCCACTTGCCGGCAATGCCGAAGAAGAATGTGGCAATGTTGATCGCGACATAGAGCACGACGACTGTCGCCAAATCCTCGACGAAGCCGCCATTTTCCGGCGAGAGCAGGATATAGGCGATGTAGACCCCGAGCCACTGTGCCGTGACCAGACCGAGGAAGATCGGCATCGCCGCGGCTTGCGCGAGACCGCAGAGGAAGCGGCGCAGCAGCGGCGGTGGCTCGAAGGAAAGATCGACGGCCTTGGCGTCGGGAACGCGGCGCGCCTCGAGGCGCGAGGCGATGCCCCGCAAGGTTCGGGCGTCATAGATGTCCTGCAAGCGGATCGTGGCGAATGCCGGCGTCTCGCGCACGAGCGAGACGAACCGCGCCGCGATCAGCGAATGGCCGCCGAGCTCGGCGAAGAAATCGGCTTCGAGCGGCACGACCTGGGCGCCGAAGGCCCGCTTTGCCGCATCGAGCAGCACGGCTTCCGTCTCGTTCAGGGGAGCGTCTTGCTCCGCGGCCTCCTCCGGCGCGAGCTCCAAATTCTTCAACGCCCGGCGGTCGACCTTGCCGGAAGACAGGCCCGGAAGGGATGGCATGACCTCGTAGCGGGACGGCACCATATAGGCGGGCAATTGCCGCGCCAGGGAAGCGCGCATCGCCTTGGCGTCGGGATTGCCGCGGGCCCGCGGCACCAGGAAGGCCACGAGCTTCTCGATTCCCCCGTCCTGGCGCAGCACGACCGCTGCCTGCGACACGCCGTGCTCGCCGACGAGGCGGCTCTCGATTTCTCCGAGCTCGACACGAAAGCCTCTGATCTTCACCTGATCGTCGATGCGGCCATGGAAATGGATGCGCCCCTGCGCATCGAGGGTCACCGCGTCCCCGGAACGGTAGAGGATCGGATCGGATCCATCCGAGGGATAGGGGTTTTGAATGAATTTCTGGGCCGTCAAATCCCGCCGCAGCAGATAGCCTTGCACGATGCCGGGGCCCCCGATCAGCAACTCGCCCTGCTGACCAGGGGGGACGGGCGACAAATCCTCGCCGAGGATCCAGCAGGAATAGTTCGGGATCGGTCGACCGATCGTGATCGGCTCGCCCTCCACCACCTCGTCAACGGTCGCGACCACGGTCGCCTCGGTCGGCCCATAAGTGTTGAAGAGGCGCCGCCCAGGCTTCGCCCAGCGGGCTGCGAGGGCTGGCGGCAGCGCCTCCCCGCCCAGCAGGATGAGGCGCAGGCACGGCACATCCTGGCCGATCATGGCAAGCAGCGTCGGCACGGTATCGATGACGGTGACGCAGTTGTCGGTGAGCAGGTCGGCGAGCTTGTCGGTCTCGCCGATGATCTGCGGGTTGGCGACGAACAGGGTCGCGCCGACCAGATAGGGGATCCAAATCTCCTCCATCGACAGGTCGAAGGCGGTGGAAGCGCCCTGGAACACCACATCCTCGGCGACGAACCCGTAGATCTCGTTCGCCGAGCGCAGGAAATGGCAAATATTGGCGTGCGTCACCACGATGCCTTTCGGCTTGCCCGTGGAGCCTGAGGTGTAGATCAGATAGGCGGGATGGTGCATGCCGAGGCCGTTCGGCCGGCCCTCGGCCAAAGGCGGGACGTTCTCTCCCGCCAGCACGGCGTCGACGAGCACCGGCACGCCCGCTCTCTTCGCCCGTACCGCGAGCGCCGAGCCCGTCAGCAATGCCTTCGCGCCGCAATCGACGAGGCATTCGGCGATGCGCTCGACCGGGGCATCGGCGTCGAAGGGCAGCCAGGCCGCGCCGCTGAGGGCGATGCCGATCTGCGCCATCAGCAGCTCGGGTCCGCGCACCATCCACAAGCCGACGACGTCGCCGGGTCCGATGCCGCGCGCCTTGAGCGCCGCACCGATGGCACGCGCTCGGCGCTCGACCTGCGCGTAGGTGAAATCGCCGCAAGGCCCCGTATAGGCGAGCTTGTCGGCCAACGCCCGGGCCGAGGCAGTGAAGATCTCGCCGAGCACCTCGTCGCGCACGAGATCTGGGCGCGCCTCGCCGCGGAGCACGCTCGGCCGCGGCAAGGCGTCCAGCCTGCTTTCGGCAACTATGCGCCGGTCCATCGCGTTCATTGTCGCCCCTTCAGGCTCGGCGCCCTGTGGCCAATACGCCCGCAGCTTCTTCTTCGCAACGCTGTCCGGCATGCCCGGTCGAGATGATTCTGCCCAGAGCTGATCGTTCGGGCGCGGCATTTGCTGGTGCGAGCGGGTCATTCACTCGACCTTGCCGACGCCCCTGCTCCGCGGTTGCCCCGCACGCATCGCAGGAGATCCTCTTGCGACGCGATCGATTAACCTCCCATGAACGGTGCCAAGGGGGCCTCCCCGGGGCGGTTACGCTTGGCCGCCGCCGGCAGGCTTGTCGAGCCGTGGCCGCCCATCCACATGCAGACATCGGCCCGCGCCGATGTCTGCGATCGTTCGAAACTCGAGCCTGGATAGCCTCACCGCATGAATGACACGCAATTCGCCGAACTCGTCGCCTGGATCGCCGAGGCAGGGCTCGCCGGAAAGGATGAGAGCGCCATGGTGGCGGGCTTCTGCGAGCGCGCCGGCGCGGCCGGCCTGCCGCTAACGCGCGGCTCCCTCATCGTCGACACGCTGCATCCCGCCTATGAGGGCCATGTCTTCCACTGGCGCAGCGGCGAGGGAGCGAGGCCGCCGACCGAATATGGGCGGACCACCATCGAAGGCGTGGCCTCCGAGAGCTGGCGGCGTAGCCCCTTCTACCGCATGCTGCAGGCCGGTCAGTCGATCGCGCGATGGCGATTGGACGAGACCGGGCCGGACGAGCATCCGATCTTGCCCGAGCTGCGCGAAGCCCGCATGACGGAATATGTCACGATGATCTGCCGCTTCGGCGCCGATCGCGTGATCGGCGAGATGGATTGCGTCTATTCCGGCTGGTCGACGGATCGTCCAGGCGGATTTGGCGACAACGATCTCGTTTTTCTCGAAAGGCTGGTGCCGCTGCTCGCGCTCGCCATCATGACCTCCTCGCTCGCCGGCATCGCGAGGACCCTCGTCGAGACCTATCTCGGCCGCGACGCCGGCCGCCGCGTGATGAATGGCAGCATCGAGCGCGGCGTCGCCGAGCGCATCGAGGCCGCGCTCTGGTTCAGCGATCTGCGCGACTATACGCGCATCTTCGACACAGCCGCACCCGGCCAGATCATCCCCTTCCTCAACGATTATGCCGAGGCGATCATCTCGGCGATCCACGAGGAGGGAGGCGACGTGCTCAAGCTCATCGGCGACGGCGTGCTGGCGATCTTCACGGCGGCGGATCGCGGTGAAGCCTGCCGGGCGGCGCTCGCCGCGGCGGGCCACGCCCCCCGAGCCCGCGCCGAGCTCAATCAGCGCCGCTCCGCCGAGGAATTGCCGACCACCGCCATGTATCTCGGCCTGCATTTCGGCGAGGTGTTCTTCGGCAATATCGGCAGCAAGGCGAGGCTCGATTTCACGGTCGTCGGCCCCGCCGTCAACGAGGTGAGCCGCATCGCCGCCATGTGCCGCTCCGTGGATCAGATGCTGCTAGCCTCTTCGGCTTTCGCCGATGCCATCGGCGAAGATAGGAGCCGGCTCGTCTCGGTCGGCCGCTACGCCCTGCGCGGCGTGGGACGGCCGCAGGACCTCTTCACCCTCGATCAGGAACTGGAAGCCGCTCAACGGGTCGCCAACCGAGCTTGACGCCGGGCGGACGGGACCGCTTCGGCTCCGCGCGCGACCGATGCGACGCCACGAACTATGAACGGGCCTGGACTTGACCGGCAGGAGCCGCGCCGTCGCGAGACAGCCAGTCGCGGTCGTCATGCGCGAGATGGCAGGCGACATTGCCGGCGAAGACCGGCACCTCGGCGCGGCAGCGGGCGATCGCCCTCGGGCAACGCGGGTGGAAGGGGCAGCCAGGCGGCGGGGCGATCGGGTTTGGCACCTCGCCCCCGACCGGCGTGCGCGCCCGGCCGCTCATGGCGAGATCGGGCACGGCATCGAGCAGCATGCGCGTATAGGGGTGGCGCGGCCTGGCGAACAGCTCCGCGGTCGGAGCGACCTCGACGAGCCGGCCGAGATACATGACGCCGACCCGCGTCGCCATATGGCGCACCACGGCGAGGTTGTGGGTGATCAAGAGATAGGTGAGGCCGAGCTTCTCCTGCAGGTCGCGCATCAGGTTGAGAATTTGCGCCTGGATCGACACGTCGAGCGCCGAGGTCGGCTCGTCGCAGACGATGAAATCGGGGTTCGAGGCCAGCGCACGCGCGATGGCGACGCGCTGGCGCTGGCCGCCCGAGAATTCATGCGGGTATTTGCGCGCATCGGCCGGATCGAGCCCGACCAGGCGCAGGAGCTCGCCGGCGCGCGCCGCGATCGCGCCTTTGCCGGGTATCTTGGCGGCCCCATCCGGCCGGCCGGCACCCAGCCCGAAAGCATGGATCGGCTCGGCGATGATATCGCCGACCCGCCAGCGCGGATTGAGCGACGCATAGGGATCCTGGAAGATCATCTGCATGCGCCGGCGCACGTCCCGGCGCGCGGCCGGATCGGCGGTCGCGGCCATGTCGATGCCCTCGATCAGCACCCGCCCGCCGCTCGGCCTGAGCAGGCCGACGACCATGCGCGCCAAGGTCGACTTGCCCGATCCCGACTCGCCGACGATGCCGAGCGTCTCGCCGCGATTGATCAGGAAGTCGAGGCCGTCCACGGCTTTGAGGATGCGGCGCGGCTCACGCTCGATGACGCGCGAGATCCAGGGCTTCGACACATCGAAGACGCGCTTGAGCCCCTCGACCTCGACGAGCGACGAGGCAGTCATGGGGCCAAGCTGACTCCCTCTC
>JBIOEK010000312.1:0-5209 GCA_044445925.1 Hyphomicrobiales bacterium | reverse complement strand
GGCTTCGCGACGCGCCGCTCTTCGGCATCCTGGTGTTGATCGGCTCGATCGGGGTCTATGCGGGGCTCGGAGCTCTCATCCATCTGCGCAACCTGCCATCGATCGTCGTCACGCTCGGCATGAGCTTCGTTTGGCAGGGTCTCGCGATCCTGCTCCTGCCGAAGCCCGGCGGAAAGGCTCCCGAATGGCTTCAGGGCTTCATGGGCCTCAAGCCGCCCTACGTCCCCTTTCCGATCATCGCCGCGATCCTCATTGCCGTCATTGTCCATATTGGGCTGATGCGCACCTCCTACGGCGCGATTCTGCGCGGCGCCGGGGGCAATCCCATCGCCATCGGCAGGGCGGGCTGGTCGCTCCTGCGCATCAAGATCGCCATGTTCGCGCTGGTCGGGAGCTTCGGGGTGCTCTCGGGCATGGCGCTGATCGGCATCACGACCTCGGCCGACGCCAATATCGGCAATGGCTATACGCTTCTCTCGATCGCCGGCGTCATCCTGGGCGGCGGCGAATTCGTCGGCGGGCGCGTGTCGCCGATCGGCGCCGTCATCGGCGCGCTGACCCTTGCGCTTGCCGCCTCGCCGCTGCTGACCTTCATGCGCATCCCGCCGGATTGGCAGGTCGGCGCCAACGGCGCGATCCTCATCATCGTGCTTGCCGCGCGGGCGCTCATCGCCCGCAGGGAAGGCTGAGGCTCGGCCGTGCCGGCGAAGCTGTTCGCCAAGCCTTGGATCTGGTCGTTCCTCGGAGCGCTCGCGGTTTGGCTTGCGGCAATCGTCTTCACGCATGGCTACGGCGCCGGCGGCATGATCAACGCGGCATTGTCGCTTGCGGTGTTCACGGTGATCGTCGGCGTCGGGCAGATGTTCGTGATCACGCTGGGTCCGGGCAATGTCGATTTGTCATTGCCCGCCAATATCGGGCTTGCCAGCGCGGTCGCCATGAAGGTCATGGACGGCAACGACGCCATGGTAGGTCTCGGCATCCTGGCGGCGCTTGCCTGCGGAATGGCCATCGGCGCCGCCAATTATTTGCTGATCTGGGCGCTGCGCATCCCGCCCATCATCGCGACCTTGTCGGCAAGCTTCATCATCCAGTCCATCGACATCAGCTATGGCCGCGGCCTCCAGATCAAGCCGCCCCCCGGCTTTGCCGACTTCACCAACCTCCAGGTCTTCGGCATTCCGGTCCTGGCCATCCTGACCGTGCTGTTCACGATCGGCGCCGCAATCGTGCTGCAGCGGATGGTCTATGGACGTTCGGTGCTGGCCATCGGCCAGAACATCCGGGCGGCGTGGCTCGCAGGCGTTCCGGTCGGCCGCGTCCGGCTCATGACCTACATGCTCTCGGGCACGCTCGGCGGGCTCGACGGTGTGTTGCTCGCCGGGTATTTTCGCGGAGCCAATGTCGATATCGGCAATGAATATCTGCTCGCCTCGATCGCCGTCGTCGTCATCGGCGGAACCTCGGTCGCGGGCGGCAAGGCGAACCTCCCAGGGATCTGGGGGGCGGCTTTGTTTCTGGTGCTGCTGCTCACCATGCTCAACACCTTCGGGGTCAGCGCCGGCGTCCGCCTGCTGCTGACCGGGCTGATCATCGTGGGCGTCATCACCGCGGCTGGCGGCCAGAAGACCTCGCGCTGAGCTCACCCGCGGACGGGGTCAGGTTGACATTTTGCGGATTCGCGATCGTCCTTTTCGACGATCCGGAGCCTTGCGGCTCGACCGCACATCATTGGCCGCTTCTCGCCGAAAGCGGCTTGAATCTAGGCCGGATCACTCTGAAAAAAACGCCAGTCAGGTTTGTGAGCCTCCCTTACGTTAGATCGATTGGACTCGTCCTTCCCTTTCATGCCGCCGCGCGCAGCCTTTCGGGCTCCGTGTTGCGCATGCTCGGGCGCGCCTGCATGCGCTCGATCCAGCGTTGCAGCTTGCCGTCCTTCAAGATCTCGCGCCCCTCGGGCGTGATCGAGAGGTAGAACAGGTGAGGGATGAGCATGAGGTCGGCGATCGAGACCTGGTCGCCCACGAGATAGTTGTCTCCCATGAGACTCTCGATGACGCGCACGCAATTTACGGCGTCGGGCTTCGCGGCCGCGATCATGGCTTCGTCCGGCGTCCCGCCGATCATCGGCACCACGATGCGCTGGAAGGTGATCCGGACGCTGATTTGCGGAAATACGTAGCAATCGCTGATGCCGACGAGCTGGTTCATGCGCGCCCTCGCCTTCGCGTCCTTCGGTTGCAGGGAGGGAGAGGGGAGGACATCGTCGAGATAGCGCAGGATGGCCTGCGTCTCGTAGAGCCGGAAATCGCCGTGATCGAGCACGGGAATGCGCCCGAAAGGATGGCGCGCGAGATGCTCCGGCTTCTTGCCGTCCCCCATCTGCATGACGGCGAGGCGATAATTCGCGCCTTTCTCCTCCAAGCCGAGAAGTGCACTGCGCAGATAGGGGCTTCCGGGCACGCCGTAGATGGTGAAGTCGGTCATGATGCGTCTCCTTTGCGGTTTGCGGATCAGGTGCTCTTTCGGATCGTGCTCTAGGCGGCCTCCGCCGCAGCGGCGTACAGCTTCATGATCATGCCCCAGCCATTCGGCGATTCGAATGTGACGCGGACCTCCTCGAACTTGTCGCCGAGGCGCTCGAGATTGCGATGCTCGAGCTCGACCAGCGTGAGGCCGGCCGCGATCGAGGTGAAGCGTATCTCGACTTCCGTGATCACTTCCGCATCGTAGCGCCAATCGGAGCCGATCTGCCAAGCGAGCATCAGGCGGCTTGGCGGCTCGAAGGCGAGCACACGGCCCCAATCGGTGGTCGCGCCATCCTCGTCCTCCCCATACCAGCGGCCGCCGATGCGCGGCTCGATGACGGCCGTCTTCAGCTTTCCCTTGCCGATCGTGTGGGAATGCGGCCACCACCTGCCGAAACCCGTGGTGAACACCTCGAAGGCGCGCTCGAGGCTGGCCTTCACCTCGAGGCTGCGGCGCACCGGAGCCGGCTTGATCGTCCTCATATGTGCCCTCCTTCGCCGGGCCCCGCCTTGTCGTCGCGTTCAGCCTCGACCTTGAAGGCATCGAGCGCCACGAGCCAGAACTGGTCGAGCCAGGCGCGGACGGCGCCGAGGCCCGCGGGATCTATCTGGTAGACCCGCCGCGTACCCTCCGGCCGGTCCGTCACCAATCCTGCCTGCTTCAAGGCCTTCAAATGCTGCGATACGGCAGGGCGACTGACCGGCAGCCCTCGAGCGATCTCGCCGACCGCCGCCGGTCCCGAGGACAGACGTTCGAAGATGCGCCTGCGGGTCGGGTCGGCGAGCGCGCCCAAGGCATCATGTGCGTAAGTCATAACTTACCGTAAGTACAAACTTACAGCATGTCAATGCCTGACGCATGATCCCGAAAAATACGCCTCGCGAAGCCGGGGAAGACCCTATTTTTCGGATCAGATCCTGCGCCAAAACAAAGAGATAGCGTCCTATCTCGACAGAGCCTCGCCGCCTCTGCTCGAGGATCGTCAGTCGAGCCCCGGCTTGCGCGGCGATGGGCGCCAGCCGGGCGGAGCCATCTTGAAGCCGGCGAACTCGAAGCCGGGAGCGACCGTGCAGGTGACGAGCGTCCAGTCGCCGGAACTCCGGCGAACCAAGCTCCTGTCACCCGTGCTCACATTACCCGAGATCTTTTCACCCAAGGCCTTTTCACCCAAGCTCTTTTCGCCCAAGCTCTTTTCGCCCAAGGATTTGGCGCTCTGCCACGCGCTCGCCGGCACCACGGCTTGCGGACGCTCTCCAGCCGCCAGGTCACCGCCCAATCGGTGTGTGACGATCGTCGAGCCGTCGGTGGAGATCGACAGGGCAAGCGGCGCGCCCGCGTGAAAAAGCCAGACCTCGGCGGCATCGACGCTGTGCCAATGGGAGATTTCGCCGGCCTTCAACAGGAAATAGATCGCGGTCGAGGCCGGCCGATCCATCTCGACGAGACGCGGATCGCGAAATGTCTCGCGATACCAGCCGCCCTCGGGATGAGGCGCGAGACCGAGGAGGCCGATCACCTCGTTGGCGCTGTAGGACGACAATCCGGGCTTCCGACATCAAGGGGGACGAACGTTATCTCCCCGGCCGGGGAGATGGAAAAGGCTCAGAACCGGTTCTTGCGCTCGCGCAGCTCGGCAAAGACGGCGCTTGCGTCCGCGCCAGCCATGCCGACCGCCTTTTGCACCTGCGGATCGCCGGCCCGCAGAAAAGGATTCGTGGCTTTCTCCTCCGCGAGCGTGGTCGGGACGGTGAGCTTTCCTAAGGCGCGCAGCTTCTCGGCTTCCGCGTAGCGCTTCTTCAGGGCCGCATTGGCGCCGTCGACCGACAGCGCTAACTTGCCGTTCGACAATGTGTAGTCATGACCCGACCAGATGCGGGTCTCGTCCGGCAAGCCGGCGATACGCTGCAGCGAGGACCACAGCACCGAAGGCGTCGCCTCGCTGATGCGCCCGCAGCCGAGCGTGAAGATGGTCTCGCCGGCAAACAGCGCATTGTCCTTCTGGAACCAATATGAGATGTGGTCGGCGCAATGGCCGGGTGTGTCGAGCACCGACGCGACGAGCGCGCCGATCTTCACCTTGTCGCCGCCTGCCACGAGCTCGTCGGCGTCCGGCACTTGCGCTGCCGCCTTCCTGGGGGCGACGACATGCGCACCGGTCTTCGCCTTGAGCGCCGGTATGCCCTGAGTATGGTCGGCATGGCGGTGGGTGACGATGATGTGGCTGAGGCGCCAATTCATCTCCTCGAGCGCGCGCTCGACGGCGGCGGCGTCAGGCACGTCGACGCTCGCGGTAGCGCCCGTCTCATCGTCGTGGACCAGCACGCCGATATTGTCGGAGAGGCATAGGAACGTATGGAAAGCGGCGGGCATGAGGGCTCCTGCAGTTGCGGGCGCCGCCATAGCATGGAGCGGCCCTTCCCCGAAAGCATGAAGGAGAGGTCTGGCGGAACCGAGCCTCATCCTCGAAGCCCTGCGCTTCTACCGATCCTGGCCGCGCAAGGGGTTGCGCCCTATATTGACGTCATGGAAACAAGGCTGGAGCCTTGAGTGCTGGAGGCTGGAAGGCGTTCGCTTGCGCGCGTCTTGGTTGCGACGCTGTTTGCGGTCGCTGCCGGAAGCATTGTGCTGCTCATGGCAGCCAAGGCCGCGCAGCATGAGGCCAGAATTGTGGAACGGCTCC
>JBIOEK010000311.1:0-5216 GCA_044445925.1 Hyphomicrobiales bacterium | reverse complement strand
GTCGGTGCATAGATCACGGTCAAGCGGTCAGGCGAGAGGCCGCAGGCGCCGGCGACCTCCGCCACCACCGGATCGGGCGGTGCCCGGCCGCTTTCGATGACCAGCACGGCCCGCTCGGCGTGATCTGCGTAGTCGAGCTCCTCGAATAGCTTCTCGGTGCGCGCCAGCGCCCGGGCGGGTCCTGATCCGAGAGCGAAGAAGGCATCCTTTCCCTCGCCATGCACCAGCCGCCAGCCGGCATATTGGCCGGCGAGGCAGGCGAGCACGGGTAGCGAGGAGCGCACCGCAATCGTCCAGGGCCATCTCTCGATCGCATGCGAGACGAGAAGGCTCACTTCGGCAAGGCCGCCGGTGCAAATCTCGGCAATGCGCAGGCCGGCCGCGATGCCGCCGGCGGCCTGGCCGCCCGCATCGATCAAGGTTTCTCCCGAGCGGCCGCGGGCGACGCCGAGCCCAAGCTGCGGCGCGTCCGCAATCAGGCGTTCGACGAGCGCCGCGGCACGGCCGTTGAGGCTGATGGATGCGGCCGTGTTCATCTTCGTTCTCCTTGCGTCCTTGCGAGGATGGCCAGACCGCGCGCTTCGGCCAATGCCTTGGCGCGTGCGGACGAGGAGGCATTGGCCCTAACGCTACAGATAGGCTCGCCAGCGCGCAGGCTTGTTCCGGCGACCTGCAGGTCGGCGCACCAATAGGGCCAGTCGAGCGCCGGCATCTCAGGGACCAGGCGCGTGGCGTAGACGATGGCGACGGCCGCGGCCCCCGGCAAGCGGGGAGCCCTGGCCGGCAGAGTGCCGCGGCAGGCATCGGCATGCAAGTCGAAGAGGGGCGCCGGGGAGGCATCGAAGAGATCAAGCGTCGCCCCCGGGCGCGGATTGATCTCGATCAGCCAGAAATCTTGGTCGCCGACCAGGAAATCGGCGCTGTTTAGACCGCGCAGGCGAAGAGCGCGCGATAGAGGCCCCAGTACCCGGCCAAGCTCCTTTTTCAGGCGGTGGTCGATGCCGGCGGGGCGCACGGCGCCGCCATAACGGGCAGGCTGGGCTCGGGTCGGGCTGCTCCATTGGGCGCTGAACCCGACGAGCCGCGCTTCCCAGCCATTGGCGAGGAACAGCGCCGATACGGCGCGTCCCGCGACCTGCCGTTGATAGTAGGTCGGCTCAAGGCTTTCGGGCTCACGGGAGGCGGCCTGCACATGCGTGCCGCCTGAGCCGCCCACGCGCTTGCGGAGCCAGTTCCGTGCATCGGCGGGACGGGTCGCGCGCACCGCCGGATGCGGGATGCCGAGGTCGCCGCACAGGGTCGCGAAGGCAAACGGGTCCTTGGCACGCACCACGGTCGCAGCGTCATTGCCGAGTAGTGGCCAATGCTGCGCGAGGCGCGCCAGGGCGCCTGGCCGATCCTCGAAGCCCGAGCCGCAGACGAGGCCCTCGCAGTGGCGCCCGGCGGCAAGCCGGGTCAGCGAATCCAGCAAGGCCGTTTCGTCGAGCCCTGTCGCGAGGTCGCCGCCCGTCCTGATCGATGCGCAAGCGACGGCCCGCATGTCCTCATCGCCGAAGAGATCGGCAACAAGCGGCGCATAACCGGCCTTCCACGCGGCGACCGCGAGAGCCCGACCCGACAAGGCAGCGATCAGAACGCGAGGCCTCCTATTCGGCGAGTTCACGGGCGAGATCGAAGGCTTGACGGAAATCGAGAACGACCGGCTTCTCAGCCTGGATCATCCGGCGAAACAGCCCCGATTCGACCTTCGATTTGAGCTGGCCGATCGTCAGGGCGCCGATGCCGAAAATCTTGGTGTCGCCGATCGCCTCTCCATTTGCGCCCAACTCGAGTCCTTCCACCCCCGCCGGCGGGACGGCGTTGACGTCAGCTGCGACGCGCAGGCGCGCCGCGGCCGAGAGCTGATCGCGATCGAGAATGCGCGTGCCGGCCCGACCGGCACTTAGCACGGCTTCCGCATTCGCGAGGATGCTGCGCACCTTCTCCCGGCTGCTGCCATCGGCGATGTCGAGGGCGACCTCGAAGCGCCGCGAGGCCTCGGCGGCAGCCTTCCCCACGCGTTCCGGCCCGTCATAGCCGACGAGCGTCACCTTGGCGCCCTGTCGCGCCGCAATGACCGCCGAAGAGAAGCCGACGACGCCGGTCGCGCCGAACACCGCCACCGCAAGTCCCTCGAGACCACGCTGCAGCTTCTTCCGCAAGACCCGCTCGACACAGGTCACCATCGCCGCAGCCGTGGTGAAGGACCCGGCCGGATCCGCGAAGAGCGAGACCGCGAAAGGCGGCACCATCGCTTTCCTCGCCGCATCCAGCATGTCCAACGCCAGGAACGCGTCCTTGCCGCCGAAGAAGAAACCGGTCCTGACGCCGAGCTTCGGGGGGCGCGAGAAGATGGCGTCCTGGACCAAGCCGGCCACCTCCTTCTGTTCGACGCCCGCATAGGGGATGACCGCGTCATAGCCAGCATCGAGCGCCATGTTCAGGTCGAAGGGGCTGACATGCTTGAGCGGGCTCAGCATGTGCAGAATATTCTTGTCGCCCATGGCGTATCCTCGATCTATTCCGGCCTTAGCTTGCCGCGGAAGGGGCCGCCACGCTGTTCACGATTTCAGCCCCGGTATTGACGGCTCGCCGGATGGAGATATCGAGATTTCTTGCGATCTCCGCGCGCCGCAAGCGGTGGCGCAGCCGCTCAGCCTCGGCCTGGCTCTCCGCGAAGGCAAAGCCCGTCGGGCCCCAGGAACTCTGGCCGATGCCATGGGCTCCCCCCTGTCGCAGTGCCTCGAGGACCGCTGCCACCTCAGGGCTGGTGAACCTGCGTCCGCCCTGCGCCGGCGCGAAATAGTCGCCAAGACGCTCCTGGATCGCGCGCACCGCCTCCCCGAACGGAGCGATCCTTGTTTCGGCCAATCCAGGCAGGAGCTGCATCAGAACCAAGCGGCAGATACGATCCGCCTCCGCTTCTTCGATAGGCGCAAGCGCCGAGAAGGCAGCTCGCTCCTCATCGTCATGGATACCTCGTCGCGAGAAGTCCTGCACCAGCAGAATGCGCCAGTTCCGGGGAAACGGCAACCGCGCGATGACCGGCGGCTCGACCGTCCCAAGGCCGCGCCCGCCGTCGACCACGAACCCACCCTTGCGGAACACGGCGATGCCGATGCCCGAGCGCTCGCCACGCGACAATGCCTTCACGTCGGCGCGCAGGTCGGCACGCAGGCCTTCGAGCCGTCGGAACGCCGAGGCGACCGCAAGCGCGAGGGTGGTGCCCGAACCGAGGCCGGAATGCGAGGGAACCGCTTGATGCACGGTCAGCGCATAGGCGCCCTCGGTGCCGTAGCGACGTCTCAGAGCTTCGAGATGCTTGCTGGCGCGCGCGCTGTCGGGGCCGTGAGCCTGCGGCGCAGCAGCCCG
This sequence comes from Hyphomicrobiales bacterium, assembly GCA_044445925.1. Taxonomy (GTDB): domain Bacteria; phylum Pseudomonadota; class Alphaproteobacteria; order Rhizobiales; family Beijerinckiaceae; genus GAS188. The sequence goes on along the minus strand of JBIOEK010000311.1, from coordinate 1,805 downwards.
GCACAGGCTCAGTCGGGTGCTGGGCCCGTCGATCGCAAGGCCGATGCTGCCGAAGCGCCGACCAAGGCCGCCATTCAAATCGAGAAAGCCAAGATGCAGTCGCGCCGCCGCGCTGACGACTACATTGCCGGCTTCCAGCATTCCCTGTTATCCCGCCCCCAGCGAACCGTTGTGTTGACCGTCAAATAAGATAGACTTCCTCTCGCGAAATGAAAGCCGTCTCTTGGATGGCTCCTCATTCCTGGCGATCCGATTCCGACATTTGGTTCCCCAAGCGTCAGGCCGGTTCACCAGCCAATTGCTGGAGGAGGGAGGAGGCGATGACGAGCTCCAAGCACGAAATCGTGCACTCCGACGAGGAAGTGACGCAACGCCTGCAGCGCGAATTGCCGCATTGGCGTCTGGAAGGCGGTTGGATCAGACGCACCTACAAGACGCATGGCTGGAAGGGGACGTTGATGGTGATCAATGCCGTCGGCCACCTCGCCGAAGCGGCTTGGCATCACCCTGATCTCACGGCTTCCTATGCTTGGGTCGAGGTCCGCCTGCAGACTCACACGGCCAAAGGGATTACCGACAAGGACTTCGCGCTCGCCCGCAAGATCGAGGAGGTCGTCGCTTGGCAGCCCGGCAAGGAGCAGGGTCCGCTCGAGGGAACGCCGCAGGACGATCAGCGTTTCGCCTATCTCAAATACGATCGGTGAATGTCATGGCAGCCGGGCCTTCGCGCACCGCCCGGGGCTCTTGGAACCGAGGGCGATGAGCTATGGCTGGGCACGAGGAAGGCAGGCATGCGAGCGCTTTCGTCGACGGCGAAGCCTGCCCCCTCGACGAGGCGATCGCGGCAGCCGCTAGCCGCTTGCGGGGCAGCCGCCAGACGGTCTTCGCCGGGCTCGGCTGCGATATCGAGGGAGTCCGCGCCGTGGTTCGTCTCGCCGAGCGGGCGGGTGGCGCCATCGATCATCTGGCCGGGACGGGATATGGCCGCGAACTTCAGGTCGTGCGCGATGCGGGACTCTTCCTGACCACGCCTTCGGAGACCAAAGCGCGGGCCGACAGGATCTTCATCGTCGGGTCCGGAGCTTTCCGCGACGGGTCCGAGCTGTTGCAGCAAATTTCCGACAAGCCGCCGGCGCTCGCCGATCCTGAGGTTTCCCGCCGCATTCTTTGGCTCGGCGGCAAGGAGCGGCCGGCGCGACATTCTTCGTCCACCCGCTTCGTGCCGATTGGCGTGCCGGCCAGGCGCATCAGAGCGACGCTCGCGGCACTGCGCGCCCGCCTCGCCGGGCGCCCGGTCGGCTCCGCACCGCTCCCGGATCGCAGCCTCGAAGCGCTCGCGGCGACGCTGCAGGAAGCGAAGTTCGGGGTCGCGATCTGGTCATCTTGGGATCTCGACGCGCTCGCCATCGAGACGCTCGCGGGCCTGGTGCAAGACCTCAATCGGGCGACGCGCTTTTCCTGCCTGCCGCTCCCGCCCAGCGACAACGCCACAGGGGTTGCGATGGCCCTGACATGGCTCACGGGCTTTCCCTCGAACATCGGTTTTGGGCGAGGCGCCGTCGAGCATGATCCCTGGCGCTTCGATGCCGCGCGCCTCGCGCTTAGCGGCGAGGCCGATCTCGCGCTGTGGATTTCGGCCTATCGCGATAGCTGGCCCGATTGGGCTTCGCAGCTGCCGGTCATTGCGTTGACCCCCGAAAGCAAGGGCCGGAAAAAACGACGCGCCCCGGTCGAGATCGAGGTCGGCAGGCCGGGCGTCGATCATGACGGCATCGATCTGTCGGCGGCGACCGGCGGCCTCGCCT
>JBIOEK010000310.1:0-5216 GCA_044445925.1 Hyphomicrobiales bacterium | reverse complement strand
TCAATCGGACGTTTCAGTCGCCCCGCCCCTTCCTCTCGCTCACCGTGCGCGAGAATATCGGCATCGCCGCGACCTATGGGCATGCCGGCGGACCGGCGATGGCGCCCGACGCCTTGCTCGCTTCGCTCGAGCTCGACAGGCTGGCGGACCGGCAGGCGGGCGATCTCAACAGCGCGCAGCAGAAGCTGCTCGACCTTGCCCGCGCGCTCGCGACCGCGCCGCGCCTCCTTCTGGTGGATGAGCTCGCGGCAGGCCTCAATCCGGCCGAGCTCGCCCGCATGTCCGTTAGGCTGCGGGCGCTGGCCCGCGAGGGCATGGCGCTGCTGGTGGTCGAGCACCTGATGGGTTTCATCGACAGCGTCACCGACCGGGTCATCGTCCTGAACGCCGGGCGCGAGATCTTCGAGGGCGAGCTCGCCGTGGCGGCGCGCGACCCGGAAGTGGTGCGCGTCTTTCTGGGCGGCCCCCATGCCTGAGGCGCAGATGCTGCTGACGGCCGCTGGCATAGACAGCGGCTACGGACGCGTCCAGATTCTGTGGTCCGCGGGCCTCAGCGTGCGTCCGCGCGAGACCGTCGTGCTCATCGGCGCCAACGGCGCCGGCAAGACGACCCTGCTCAAGGTGTTGCTCGGCCTGATGCCGGCCTGGACCGGCAGCGTCGCCTTCGACGGGGTGGACATCACCAGGCTGCGGACCGATCATCGCGTCAGGCAGGGCATGGCCTACATGTCAGAGATCGGCGTGTTCACGGGTCTCACGATCGACGAGAACATCCGCATCGGCGGTCAGTTCGCCGCGCCGGCCGAGCGCGCGGCGCGCGTCGAGGAATTATACGGCATCTTTCCGGACCTCGCCGAACGCCGCCGCGCGCCTGCCGGGAGCCTTTCGGGCGGCCAGCGCAAGATGCTTGGCATCGCCAAGGCGCTTGCCTCGGCTCCGCGCCTTCTGGTGATGGACGAGCCCTCCGCCGGCCTGTCGCCGCTTTTCGTCTCGCAGGTGATCGCGGTGCTTCGCCGCTTCCGGGATACGGGCCTCTCGCTTTTGGTCGCCGAGCAGAACATCGCCTTCCTCGATCTCGCGGATAAGGTGTTCACATTGGAGGGCGGCCATGTCCGCTTCGAGGGCACGGTCGCGGAATTGCACGCGGACGACGCCTTGCGCCGCGCCTATTTCGGCCTCGGCCCGGAGACGGGCTGCTGAGTCTCGGATCGGCAACCGACTTGGGATCGCGGCGCTGGACTTGGCGCAGGCCTTAGGAGGGCTGAGACTTTGCAAGTCGCCATTGACGGTCGAGCGCGCTCCTTCTCCCGCAGCTGAGAGCTTTGCGCAAAGGGCGCATTGTCATTCCCGGCCGAGCCACGGACCCCTGGTCCGGGGCGAGGGGAAGGAATCCATCTCTTCGGCAAAGGTTTCGCATCGCGCGCGGCTTGACAAACGCGACCTTTGTTCGCTTTATGTTCCAGAGAATGAAAAGCGCTCCCGTGCTAACTAATCGCGGCTCGCCATTTTCGAGATTTCACAGGTGAACGGTCGCGATGGAAACGACGGCCACCATCCTTCATGCGGACCTCGACGCCTTCTATGCCTCGGTCGAGCAAATGCTCGACCCGTCCTTGCGCGGCAAGCCAATCGCTGTCGGCGGCGGGGTCGTGCTCGCCGCCTCCTACGAGGCCAGGGCCTTCGGGGTCCGCGGCGGCATGCCGGGACGGCGGGCGCGCGAGCTCTGCCCGCAGCTGATCTTCGTCGGGGGTCACTTCAAGGAATACCAGCGGCTGGGCGAGGCCGCCATAAGGGTACTCGATGATTTCACGCCCCTCGTCGAGCGGATTTCCATCGACGAGGCTTTTGCCGATGTGGCGGGTTGCACCCACCTCTTCGGTCCGCCGGCCGAGATCGCCGGCGCGATCCGGCGCCGTGTGAGGGCAGAGCTCGGCCTGCCGATCTCGGTCGGCGTGGCGCGCACCAAGCATTTGGCGAAAATCGCCTCGCAGGTGGCCAAGCCCGACGGGCTCGTGGTCGTCGATCCCGGCACGGAGCTCGATTTCCTTCACGACCTGCCTGTCGAGCTGATGTGGGGAGTGGGCCCGGCCACCGGCGCGCGTCTCTCGGAGATCGGCGTGCACACGATCGGGCAGATGGCGAGTATGCCGGGAGGGTCGCTCGAGCGGTTGCTTGGGCGCGCCGCGGCAGAGAAGCTGTCGGCGCTGGCGTGGGATCGCGATCCACGGGAAATCAGGACGCATCGTCCGGCGCGATCGGCCGGCGCCCAGTCGGCGCTCGGCAGGAAGCCTGCGCAAGAGCGGGTCTTCCGGCCTGTCCTGCGTCACCTTTCGGACAGGGTCGCGAGCCGGCTGCGGGCCAAGTCGCGGCCGGGCCGGACTGTGACGGTTCGCGTCCGCTTCGCCGATCTCCGCTCGGTCACTCGCTCCGTGACGCTCGATGCGCCGATCTCGGCGACCGCGATCCTTGCCGAGATCGCCGAGGAGCTGCTGCGCACGGTGCTCGCCGATCACCCCGAGGAGAGGACCATCTCGCTCTTGGCCATCTCTGTGTCGCATCTCGAGGAGCGATCGCAGATGCAGCTCGAGCTCTCGCTCGGGCTTGCGGATGAGGCGCGCCGGCCCGGCACCAAGAAAGGCATGGCGCGCTTCATGGCCGACCGCGCTGTCGACAGGATCCGCGATCGTTTCGGATGGGAGGCGGTCGGATACGGGTCTGTGGCGCTGGGGTTCTCCCGTTCGGTTCCCGACGCGTTTCGCGAGCTCGCCGAAAAGAGCCTTTGATCATGACCGGATCGCAACCACGCGTGGTCCCGGAAGCCACGCCTGCCCCACCCCCGATCAATACGCCGCGGCCCAGCCATCGCGCCTCGTGTCCGACGCGGCAACCCGCACGCCGTTCGGGATAAGCCTATTGGCCTGCATGGCGCTGGGGCCCTCGACATGCCCGACGCGCTTCACGTCATGGCCGAGAGCCTCGAGGCCGGAGAGCACCTCCTCTCCGAAGTCGCTCTCGATGGTCAGCGAGCCGTCGCCGCCATGGGGCCAATTGGCCTCCTGGCCCGCCTGGCTCGAGCTCCAGCGCGACAGCTCGAGCGCTGTTTGCGGATCGGCGCCGAAATCGAGCATCGCGGTGATGACCTGCAGGTTCACCTGCACCTGATTGTCCCCGCCGGGTGTGCCGAGCACGACCCATAGCTTGCCGCCTTCGAGCAGCATCGGGGCGTTCATGGTGTGGCGGACCCGCTTGCCGGGGACCAGCCGGTTGGGGTGGCCCTCGGCGAGGTGCCAATAGGCCATGCGATTGTTCAACAGCACCCCGGTGTCGCCGGCCGTCACGCCGGAGCCGAAGGCCGAGTTGATGCTCTGGATGCCGGAAACGGCGTTGCCGTCGCGGTCGATCACGCAGAAATAGGTGGTGTCGGCCTCCGCAGCCTCCCTTTCCAATGCGAGGGAGGCGGCGCGATGCAGGTCGATGCGTTCCGCCAGCCGATCGGCATGCGCGTCCGAGAGCAGAAGCTCGATCGGCACGGTCCCGAGGCGCGGATCGGTGCCATAGGTTTCGCGATCCTGGAAGGCGAGCTTCTTGGCTTCGACCAGCACATGCACGCGCTCGACCGGCGACAGCGTCTTCAGGTCGAAGCGCTCGACGATCTTGAGCATTTCGAGGAGGACGAAGCCCGTGGAATTCGGCGGCGTCTGGCGGATCTCGAAGCCTCGATAGGCGATGCCGATCGGCTCCTGCACCTGCGCCTCGAATTCGGCGAGGTCGGCTTCGGTGATGGCGACGCCGACTTCCTTCATTCCCCGCGCGAGGCGGACGGCGAGTCGGCCGCGATAAAAGCTCTCCGCACCGTCGGCCGCGATCTCCTCGAGCGTGCGGGCAAGATTCTCCTGCACCACGAGCCCGGCGAGACCATGGCCGAGGAACACCTTGCCGCTGCGCTTATCCGCGGCGAGGCGCGCCTCGTTCTCGGCGGCGAAATGCCGGTAGCCATGCGTGACGGCGAAGCCATCCCGCGCGAGCTCGATGGCGGGAGCGACGAGGCGCGGGAAGGGAAGGCGACCATGGGCTGCATGCATCGCGGCGATACCGGCAAGCGAGCCGGGAACGGAGACGCTCGAAGGTCCCGTCACCGCGATGCCGTCGCGATTGCGCTCGGGGGTGGCGGCTCGCGGCGCGGGCCCGCTGCCGTTGAAGACCTGCGCCCGGCCGTCCGCCATGCGCACATGGTAGAAGCCGTCGCCGCCGAGGCCCGACATCATCGGCTCGCAGACGCCGAGCGCAAGCGAGGTCGCGACGGCGGCGTCGACCGCATTGCCGCCTTGGCGCAGGATGTCGAGCCCGGCCTGGGCAGCCATGGGATGGTTGGCGCCGACCGCGCCGTTGCGGCCCATGATGAGCGGGCGGTGGCTGCGGGGCGTGGGATACATCGAGGGGCTCCGTGAGGGGACGCGATGGCCGACTAGGTGCCAGGCTTCGGCCCGGCTGTCGACCTCACCTGTCGGCGAAGGAGCGTGAGGGCTTTACTGAATTCTCCTTGGCTCCGGATCGCCGCTGACGACGGACAGATCCGCTTCATCGATGGCTTTGGCTCTGAGCGCTTGGGCGGCTTTTATCGCCGTTCCGGCCCGGCGCAGGGTGCTCGCATTCGAGCCGGCCAACACCATTCCGCCAAGCGTCGCTGCGATCGCGAATACCATCAGCGCCGGATCGAACCGGGCGAGCCCTGCGAGGTTCCCCAGCAACCAGGCACCGCCCGCCCCCATCGCCACCTTCGAGAGCAGGATCCATTTTCTGCACCCCTCGGAGATTTCGCCGAGCTCCTCGATTTGAGCTTCGATTTGCTCGGTGAGAATGTGCAATTCACTGTCGGACATACGAGCTTTGACGTCTAAGGCGAGATGCGTTCAGGTTGCATCGACACGCAGTTCCATCTCTTGGGTCTTGAGGCGCGATCTTAACCGAAAATCCGGGGCTGTGGAGCGTCGGAGACAGCGAAGGCTCCGTTGGCCCAGGCATTGGCGAAGTTCGTGCCACGCTTGCGCCCGGCTGTCGATCTCGACCCGCCAAGGCGCTCGCTCGCCGAGCGACCGGATCGCTGGCACGCGCCGAGCCGACCAGCTACAGGGCAATCGCTTCGGGTTAACGAGGGAGCGTTGATCCAAAGACTATGATTCATGGAAGGCTTCGATGATTCGGAGCCCATCCATGCG
>JBIOEK010000309.1:0-5218 GCA_044445925.1 Hyphomicrobiales bacterium | reverse complement strand
GCACAAGGCGACCGCGTCGCACAGAGCGAGCTGCTGTCGATGAAAGGACTGGAGTTCCCGCTCGGACCCCTCGAAGGCCGGATAGACGATCTCGATCTGGCGCTGCTGCAACGCCTCCGCCAGATCCCCGACATATTCGGCATCCTGCTCCGAGTGGCACAGATAGAGCCGCGTATCGGCCTGGATGGGGTCGGGCATTACGATCGGCGGGGCTATGAGGAGGAGATGCTGGGTGAGGAAATCCACGAATTTGCTCAGGCTGTCGCCCTCGATCTTGTCGGTCGGAAGCTGCCGGTCGAACTGCGCCAGGACCGCTAGCGGATCGCGCTCGACGAGAGCATCGCTCGGCTCGTTATTGCTCTCGAGCAATCTCGGCGCCCAGATGATGCGGCGGAAGGCCTGCTGTGCCTTCCCGTTTGCGTCGGCCGCGGCCGGCACCCTCGCAGCGGCGCGCGTGAGCTGCAGCTTGACGATACGCTCGAGCTTGACGTCGTCAGGCGCAAATCCGGGCTTCTCGCCGACGAGGTGGACCGAGAGTTCGGCTGCAGCGAGCGCCGTGTCGATATAGGCGAGCGCGGAGGAATCGCGTGGGAGCTCGCTCTCGACATTCGGCACGACGACATAGCCACGGCCATCGAGCTCCTTGGCGATGCGGCTGTAATTTTCGCGCATGTCGTCGGCGGGCTTGGCGAGGTATATGACACGGCCATTCGCCGAGGCAGGCTTCGGCCGCGGGGGGACGTCGATGGGGGCTGCGGGTGGCAGCGAGGTGGGTTGAGCCGGTTGAGGTGGCTCGACCCGGCCTCCGGCGAACCGTTCCGCCTTGCGCCACAGATAGGCGGCGAGCTGCTCCATGCGGGTTTCGAAGCGCGGATCCCTGATCCTGCCGCGCGAATAGAATTCGAGCTCGAAGCCGACATCGTCCGGATCGTTCATCGAATAGAACTCGAATCCCTGCTGATGCTGTAGGAGCGAAGGGCGCTTGTCCGGGTCGACATAGCGCTTGCCGACCACGACGATCCGCGAGCGTATGCCCTCAGGCCCCTCCTCCCTCCAGCGCTCGGCGAAGCTCTTGAGCTCCCTTTGGCAGAAATCGCGCGCCATCCAAACCTGGGAGAGGACGACGAGCAGGATAGAGGACTGCGCGACGGCTTCCTCGATCATCTGCTCGAACTGGTCGCCCTGGGCGATGCGGTTCGTGTCGCGCCAGATCTTCGGCCGGGAGGCGCCGAGCTTCGAAAACTCATAGGCCAGCATCTCGCGCAGAAAGGTCACGAAGCCCTTGGTCTCGGGGAGATCAGGGGCCGGCTTGTCGTCGTCGCGCGCATAGGAAATGAATATCTGAATATCGGAGTTCGGCACTGCCTCCCCTTTCCGGTTGCCGGCGGACATCGTGCCGTTGTCGAGCCAAGTGCGCCATCATCGAGCTAAGCGCGGTGCATGCGAAGCGTCAAGCGGGAACGGGCCAAGCACCGGCCGAGCGCGACGGCCCGAAATCGGGACGGATTCGGCCCTCATCGATGAGGCGCAGCCTGCTCCCTATTCGCCTTTCGGCACCCAGCCGATCTTTTCCCTCAGGAAGGTGTAGCCGAGCGCCGTGAAGGCGGCGCGCTCCTTATTGTCCTTGCCATAGCCATGCCCGCCGGCGGCCGGTTCGTAGAGATAGGCCTCGTATCCCATCGCCTGAAGCTTCGCAGCCATCTTGCGCGCATGTCCCGGGTGGACGCGATCATCCTTGCGGGTCGTGGCGAACAGGATCGGGGGATAAGGCCGCCCGGGCTCGGCTGCGTGATAGGCCGAGTAGGTCTGGAGATAGGCCCAATCCTCGGGCTTGTCCGGGTCGCCATATTCGGCGATCCAGCTCGCGCCGGCGAGCAGCTTGCTGTAGCGGCGCATGTCGATGAGCGGGATGGTGCACAGCAGGGCGCCGAAGCGCTCCGGATAGCGCGTCAGCATATTGGCGATGAGAATGCCGCCGTTCGAGCCGCCTTCGGCGGCGATCCGATCCGGACGCGTAACGCCGCGCCGCACGAGATCGGCGGCGACCGCGGCGAAATCATCATGCGTCAGGCGCTTTCCGGCGTGGCGGCCCGCCTCGTGCCAGGGCATGCCGAACTCGCCCCCGCCTCGGATATTGGCACTGACGCTGGTGCCGCCGCGCTCGAGCCAGAGCTTGCCGAGCGCCGAGCTGTAGTGGGGCCGGGTGCTGACCATGAAGCCGCCATAGCCGTAGAGATGCACCGGGGCATCGCCGCCGGCCTCGGCCGGCCCCGTCTGCACATAGGGGATGCGCTCTCCGTCGACCGAGATGGCTTCGTGGCGCGTCACCACGAGCCCGTCCGCGCAAAACGTGCTGGGCGCGCGCTTGAGCAAAGCGGGCGCCTTGCCGGCTTCGATGAGCAGCAAGGAGGGAGGTGTCAGCGGGTCCTCGACATTGGCAAGGAGGTCGCCATTGCTCTCGGCGTCCTCGACATCGAGCCCCCAGACATCGACGACGCCGATCGCCGGCAGCCCCGCGAGCTTCGAACGAGTAAAGCCACTGTCCGAGGGGGTGAGGACCTCGAATACCGGCTCCAGCTCGTCGAGGATCGACAGCACCAGGCGGCCGTCGCTCCAGAAGAAACCCTGAAGCGCCCGCCGCTTACCCGGCTCGAACAGCACCTCGAAATCGCGGCTGCCAACCAGAAACGCCTCGAGCGATATGCCGAGCAAGGTGTCCGGCGCGAAGCTCTCCTTGTCGACCGGCCACTGGGTCCGGCGCTTCACGGCGAGCCAGCCGCGATGGGCGTCCATGGAGATGTCGGTCGGCAAATCGAGCTTCGATTTCGGCCCGCTGCGGTCGCCGAGATGGACATTCGTGTCGAAGAAGCCGGGCTTCTCCCAGAACCAGACCGTCTCGCGCGCCTGTGTCCGGTCGAGCGAAGCACCGACGCCCATGCTCTCCGGCGTCGTCTCGAACAAGATGGGCGCAATCTCGACATCCATGCCGCGCCGCCACAGCCTCACGGTTCTGGCATAGCCCGATTTGGTCGCCATGCCCTGGCCATAGGCGCTCGACAGGAAGAGCGTGTCCCTATCGAGCCAGTCGATGATTCCCTTGGCCTCCGGGAGCTCATAGCCGCCCTGCACGAAAGCTTTGGCGGCGATGTCGAATTCGCGCAGCACCACGGCGTCGCTGCCGCCGCGCGACAGACGCAGGATCGCAAGGTCATGTGTGCCGGGAAGTGTCGCCGATCCGCCCCAGATCCAATCTTCGCCTTCCCGCATGGCCAGCGCGTCGAGATCGAGCAGGATCTCCCATTCCGGCGTCTCGGTGCGAAAGCTCTCGAGCCTCGTTCGTCGCCAGAGGCCGCGCGGATTTACGGCGTCCTTCCAGAAATTATAGAGATGGGCGCCGCGCCGGGCGACGAGAGGGATATTGTCCTTCCGGTCGAGAATCGCAGCGAGCGCGTCGCGGTCCAAGGCGAAGCGCGCTTGGCCGAAGCGCGCGAGCGTCAGCTTGTTCTGCGCTTCGACGAAGGCGAGGGCGCGCTCGCCCTCGACCTCCTCGAGCCAGAGATAGGGATCATCGTCCGGTGCTGCGATCGTTGGCCTGGCATCGACCGGCATGTTGGCGCATCCCGAAGTGGTGACGTGAGCAGGACTCTGTGCAAGCCGTGGCCTTTTCGCGGGGGGCGCGCGTCTCGGAACGGCGCTCAGCGGCCTCGCCCGCGAGGTGCGGCTTTGCCGACACCTTTCGGTTTTGCGCGGGGCGCGGCCGCGCTCTTGGCCTTCGGCTTGCGCGCGGCAATTCTTGCCCGAGACGTCGCCGGCTTCGGCTTCGACTTCGGCTTGGCCTTGGCCGGTGCCGGCCTGGCCCGAGACGTCGCCGGCTTCGCCGCGGCGCCCTTTGCCTTGGGTCCCGTGGCTTTGGCCTTCGCCCCCTTGGCCGCCTTCTTGGCCGGACTCTCGGCCTTCGGCTTTGCCTTGCTGGGCGCAGGCTTTCCCCGGGGCGCTGCGGGTTTCGGCTTCGTCGCGGCACCCTTCGGTCTGGCCTTGGGCGCGGCTGCCTTCGTCTCCGGCTTCGCCTTGGTCTTTGTCTTAGTTTTGGCTTTTTTGGCTGCGGGCACTTGCCGGCGTGCGGCGAAATAAGCCTTCATCGGCTCGAAATAATGGGTTTCCCAGCCGCCTCGCTCGTAGCTCGTCTGCTCGTCGGGGACATTGCTGTGCACGAGAGTCAGCAAGGTGCCATCTTCGGTTTCCTCGAGCGATAGGGTGATGACCGAATCCTCATGCTCGCCCGAGAAATTCGTGGTGCGCCAGGATTGCACGATGCGCTCGCCGGGGACGAGATGCAGATTGCGCCCGCTGATATAGCCGTCCCAGGCGGACACCTCAGCGTCGGTCTCGTCCGACATGCTGGCCTCGCCGCCTGTCATCTGCGAGTGGGCGAGGCTGTCGAGCCAGGCCTCGTAAACCTCCTGCGCGGAAGCTGGCATGATAGCGGTGAGCGTGAAATCATAGGGCATCCGAGCCTCCCTCGAGACCTGACCATGCCCCTATCTTAGGGGTTGCAGGCCCCGATGAACAGGCTCGGAACGAATGGCGGCCCCGAAGGCGCGGCCTTGCCGCCGCGCGTCGAGCGCCCCATCGCCGCGCCCCGATCCGCGCTGCTTGGCTTGTCAATGCGACACCGCGACGGGCGTATCCATCAGGCCATAGGTCGCCATCAGGCCGCGCTCCGCGTAGGCGCTGAGCACCGCCGCTTGCTGCCCGTCCACATAGGCGTCGAAGAGCCGCTGCGCCTCGGCTTCGCATTGCTCGAGGCTGAAGGCTAGCCGCGCCCGCCGCTCATCGGCCTCCATCTCCGCCAGCAAGGCCATCGAGGCGGTGGCATCGAGGATCCGCTCGGCGGCGATCACCACGCTGGCCTTGCCGGTGCCATGCGCCCCAGCGCTCGCGACCTTGAATAGGCGTCGAACCTCGCAGGTCAAGCTTTCCCAAGATTGGGCTGCCTCGCCGGTCGCAACGCGGGCCTCGACCGTGGGGACAGGTGCAAAATTGGCATCGTCGTGAGCGAAGAACGTGAAAGACATGGAATCCTCCAGGGGTTTAAGACGCGATACTATTCACCGTAAAGTTTCGGCTTGTCAATTTATATTCTTGCAACTCAAGTAAATGCCTAAGTCTTTGCTTTGAAGTAACTGTTTATTAAGTAGACGCCTAGCCCGCGTGGGAG
>JBIOEK010000308.1:0-5227 GCA_044445925.1 Hyphomicrobiales bacterium | reverse complement strand
GTCCTGGATCCGTCCCATTTGGCGAGTTCCGTGCAGCGGTGAGCGGTCTTCGCCAAATATCGCCGAGCATGAAGGTTGTGTATTCTAGGCGTGCCCTCGCGCCGTCGGGCATCAACAACGCCCCACTCGCCTTGCAATGTGATAGGGTCTAAACGGACATAGACGCAGTTTTGCGAGCTCAGGAGTGGCCATGACGAAGAAAAAAGAGACTGCGCAGAAGGTCACCGTGGTCATGAATCGCCAGTCCTTCGCGGGCAGCTTCACGGTGCGTGACGGCGTCGTGACAGTCGATTCGGCTTGGGGCGCCGACAGCGCCCCCATCACGCCGAGGAACGTCCTCAAGATCGCCGAAAGGCTGCTAGAGGATATCGTTCGCAGGACGCCGGCCCGCTAGAGCGCTATCGCTCGAGAAGGTGCATTTCCGCTCATCCTGGCGCAAGCCGGGAACTTGGGAGGATTTGGGAATGCGAAGGCCTGCGAGTGCGAAGGCCTGCGAGTGCGGCTAAGGGTCGCTCATCTCGCCCAGGCATAGAGCCAGTCATAGCGCGCCAGAAGCCTCTCGCTCGAGGATCCGGACAAGATCAGGTCGCGCGCCACAGTGAAGGGCCATGCCGCGTGATAGGCGAAGGCGTTGCGGCGCGCCTCGCGCTGCACACGGGCGGTGCGGTCCCTGCGAGCCCGCTCATAGCGGCGCAGCGCCGCCGCGATCGGGGAGGGCGCACCGGTCTCCCCTTTCGTCGCCTGGTCTTCGGACGCGGCGCCGCTTTCGCCTCGCGCCTGCGCCAGGACTGGCGTCAAGGAGCTGGCTTTGCTCGGGGAAGCGTTCGAATTCGCCAAGGGAGCGAGCTCGCGTGCCAGCACGGCTGCGTCCTCGATCGCCATGGCGGCGCCTTGGGCGAGGAAGGGCAGCATCGGATGGGCGGCATCGCCGAGAAGGGTGGTGAGCCCTGAGCCCCAGCGACGCAGAGGCTCGCGGTCGAAGAGGGACCAGCCCCGCCAATCGGGCACGCAGGCGACGAGGTCGCGCGCGGCCTCGTTCCAGCGGGCGAAGGCCGCATGCAGGATGCCGGCTTCGCCCTGGCGCGACCAGCCCTCTCGCGGAATTCGCTCCCTGATCACCGCGACGATGTTCACGGCCTCGCCGTCCCTGAGCGGGTAATGCACGAGATGAGCATCAGGCCCGAGCCACAGCCCGACCTCGTTCGCCCTTGCGAAATGCGGCGCGGACGTCGCCGGCACCAGAGCCCGCCAGGCGGCAAAGCCCGAGAACCGGGGAGGCGGGCCCGCCGCCGCGAGCCGGCCCCATAGGCCGTCGGCCGCGATGACCGCCGCGGCTAGAAATAGCTGGTTTGCCGCCCGCTCGTTGCGCAAGGCGAGGGCGACGCCGTCGGCGTCCCGGCTTGCCGACGCCTCGAGTGCCTCCCGCCCGTAGAGGAGACGGATGCGCTCTTCGCCGCGCAGCGCATCGAGCAGCAGGGAGGCGAGATCGGCGCGGTGGATCACGAGATAAGGCGCGCCATAGCGCTCCATGGCGTAAGACCCAAGCTCGATCGTCGCGAGTTCGCGCCCGTCCACGGCGCGGCGGATGCGGATGCGCTCGGGGGCCGTGGCGCGGCGCCTCAAGACGGAACCGAGCCCGGCATCGATGAGAACCCGGCTGGCATTGGGGGAAAGCTGCAATCCCGCGCCCTCCTCCTCGACCCGGATGCGCTTCTCGATCAGCGTCACCGGAAAGCCGGCACGCGACAGGAACAGCGAAGCGGCGAGGCCGCCGATGCCGGCGCCGACCACGGCGAGGGGAGGCGTGTCGGGGCTCATGCGCTACCCGTCATGGCCGCCCTTAGGCCGGTCATCCCGATCGGTGAGGCTGGAATCCTTCGAGCCAGGATGGCAGACACAAGGCCCGCCGTGACACGCAGGGTTGGGCCGAAGATCAAGCCATCGCGTCTTCGGCGTCGGGCGTCCAGGCGCAGCCCGGGGGATCGCTCGCATTTCCATGCAGATCGGCGCGAAAGCGATAGAGCGTCGAGCAGTACGGGCAGACGATCTCGTCATCGCCGCCCATGTCGAGGAAGACATGCGGGTGGTCCTGGGGCGGCTCGGCGCCGATGCACATCAGCTTCTTCGCCGGGATGCCGATGGCGCCAAGGCCGGCATTGTTGTGAAAATGGGGGATCGCGTCATGGGCCATGGCAAGCCGTTCCAGGTGGCATCTGCGAGCGATCTACCCTCTCCGTGGAGGGCTGGCTAGCTCGATGCTCGCATATTGTGGGCTCGGCTATCGGCAAGCTTCGCCGGCATGGCCCTGTGTCGGCGGCGAGTAGGAAGGATCGGCGAGCCTGTCCGCTTCCTCGATCGCGGCGGTTCGGAGCGGGGGCTACCGGCGAGGCTTGGCGCGGCGGCTGGAATTGCCTTATCTCCCGCAAGCCGCGATCGCCGCCTTCTGAGGGATCTCCCATGCAGTTCTTCCAATCGCGCGGCGCGCGCATCGCCTTCATCGACCTTCCCCCGACCGGCGCCGATCGCGACGAGCCGATCGTGCTGGTGCACGGCTTTGCCTCGAACCACGCCGCCAACTGGGGCAATACGCTGTGGACAAAGACGCTGACGGGCGATGGGCGGCGCGTCGTCGCTCTCGATAATCGCGGCCATGGGCAATCGCAGAAATTCCACGATCCGGCCGCCTATTCGCTCGTCGAAATGGGTGGCGACGTGCTCGGCTTGATGGACCATCTCGGCATCGCGAGCGCGGATGTGATGGGCTATTCGATGGGCGCGCGCATCACGAGCTTCATCGCAAGGGAGCATCCGGGCCGCTTGCGCTCGGCGATATTCGGCGGCCTCGGCATGCGCCTCCTGATGGGCGACGAGAACTACCAGGCGATCGCGGCCGCCATGGAGGCGCCCTCGCTCGAAGCTCTCACCGATCCCATGCAGAAGAGCTTTCGCGCCTTCGCCGAGCAGACCAAGAGTGATCTCCTGGCGCTCGCCGCCTGCATGCGCGGCACGCGCCAGCTGCTGACGTCCGAACAGGCGGCAGCGCTCCGGGTGCCGGTGCTGGTCGCGGCCGGCACCATGGACCACTTGGCACGCGACTATCATGATCTCGCGCGCCTCATCCCGGGCGCGGAACTGCTCGAGATCCCGGGCCGGGACCATAATCTCGCTGTCGGCGACAAGGTCCATAAGCAGGGCGTGCTCGACTTCTTGCGACGCCGGCCATGAGCGGTTCATATTTTTTCGGCAGCCTGCCTCTCGCAACCTCACATTCGAGCGCCTATCTGTCCCGCCACAGACAGATTTCCGACAGGAGTTTGCCGTGACCGCCGAGATCAAGAAGAGTGTTTCGCTCGCCGCGGCCAGAGGCGTCGATCTCGTTTGGCGGCGCATTTGCACCGAGGCCGATGCCGCCATGAGGCGCGAACCGGCACTTGCCGGCTTCATGCTCTCCGCCATTTTCCGCCATGACCGGTTCGAGGCGGCGGTGATCGGGCGCGTCGCATCGCGGCTCGACCATCGCGGCCTCGATGCCGATCTTATCGCCCAGGCCTTCAGCGAGGCGCTCGAAGCCGACCCCTCGATGGGGGAGGCCTTCCGAGCTGACCTCGCGGCCGTCGTCGACCGCGACCCCGCCTGCACGCGGCTGATCGAGCCGCTCCTTTATTTCAAGGGCTTTCACGCGCTCCAGACGCATCGCCTGGCTCACCATCTGTGGACGCATGGGCGCAAGGATTTCGCTCTCTATCTGCAATCGCGCTCCTCGGAAGTGTTCCAGACCGACATCAATCCCGCGGCGCGCATCGGCAAAGGCATCTTCCTCGATCATGCGACCGGGCTCGTGGTCGGCGAGACCGCCTCGATCGGCGACAATGTCTCGATGCTGCAGGACGTGACCTTGGGCGGCACCGGCAAGGCGGGCGGCGACCGTCATCCGAAGGTGCGCGACTGCGTGCTGATCGGTGCCGGCGCCAAGGTCCTCGGAAATATCGAGATCGGCTCTTGCGCGCGGATCGCTGCGGGCTCGGTCGTGCTGCACGAAGTGCCTCCGCGCACCACGGTTGCCGGCGTGCCGGCGAAAATCGTCGGCGAGGCCGGTTGCCCCGAGCCTGGCTTGACCATGGACCAGCTCCTCCAGAAGGTCGAAGGGCTCGGCGACTGACATCCGGATCGGGCGAGGTTGGTTGGCGCTTGCCTTTCGGCGCGCGGCGCGCCACAGAAGCCCGCTCCACTCCGATCAGGAAGCGCTGATGGACAAGAATGACTGCGCGCGCCTCGAGCGCTATCTCCGCCGCTTGTTCCGCAATGCCGAGATTCGCGTTGCGACGCGGGCCCGCAAGACCGATTCGGCCGAGTTCTATATCGGCGAGGAATTCGTGGGCGTGCTGTTCGAGGACAATGAAGAGGGCGAGCGCTCCTACAATCTCCAGATCGCCATCCTCAACGAGGACCTCGACGCCCCCTAAATGCCGATCTATTCGCTCGACGGCGTCGTGCCGAAACTGCCGCCCAAAGGCCGCTTCTGGATCGCTCCAGGCGCGCGCGTCATCGGCAAGGTGACCCTGCATGACGAGGTGAGCGTCTGGTTCGGCGCGGTGCTGCGCGGCGACAACGACCAGATCGAGGTTGGGGCGCGTTCGAATATCCAGGACGGCGCCATGGTGCATATCGATCCCGGCTTCCCGTTGACGATCGGCAAGGGCTGCACCATCGGCCATCGCGCCATCCTGCATGGCTGCAGCATCGGTCACAACACCCTGATCGGCATGGGCGCGACCATCCTGAACGGGGCGCGGATCGGCGATAATTGCATTGTCGGCGCCAATGCGCTCGTGACCGAAGGCAAGGTCTTCGAAGGGGGTTCGCTGATCGTGGGCGCGCCGGCGAAAGCGATTCGAAAGCTCGACGAGGCCGCGATCGCAATGCTGCGCTTGGCGGCGCAAGGCTATGTCTCCAATTGGCGCCGCTTCGCCGCGGGCCTGGTCGAGATCGCCTGACCTCGAGGCGTCAGGATAGGCCGAGCCTTGCTCCTCCATCTCCGTAACGCCAAGCCGGGCTGCTACGCGGCTTGCGTCGATCGGCTTGAAAGAAAATTGCGAAGCCGACCTTGGGGAAGGCCGGCTTCGCCGCGTACCCGGTCTTTTGGGGAGGGGGTGGGGGGGGGCGACCGAGTCCGCGTTTCTTGGCGACGGTCGAGGCGCGCTCGTCCGTCCGAATTTCGGGTCTAACC
>JBIOEK010000307.1:0-5230 GCA_044445925.1 Hyphomicrobiales bacterium | reverse complement strand
GTCAGCCTCGAAATCGGCCATGGGGAAACCCTGGCGCTTGTCGGCGAGAGCGGCTCGGGCAAATCGACGCTCGGCCGCATTGCGCTCGGCCTGCTGCAGCCCGATGCCGGAAGGGTGCTGCTCGATGGACGCTCGCTCGCAGAGATGTCCGGCGCGCAATTGCGCCTCGAACGCGTCGCGCTGCAGCCGATCTTCCAGGATGCCGGGGCGTCGCTGAACCCGCGTCGCTCGGCGGGCGAGCTCATGGCCCAGGCGCTGCGCCAGCGATGGCTCGCCAAGGCGCCGGGCCTGTCGCGCGCCGCCGCCGGGGAGCGTGGGGCCGAGCAGCGTAGCATCGAGCTGTTGCAAAGCGTCGGATTGAGGCCCGGCCGCGACTATCTCGAGCGCTATCCCCATGAATTGAGCGGCGGCCAGCGCCAGAGGCTCGCCATCGCGCGCGCCCTCGCCATGGAGCCCCGCCTCATCGTCGCCGACGAGCCGCTATCGGGCGCCGACGTATCGATCCGTGGCCAGATCCTCAATCTCCTGGTCGAGATCAAGGAGAAGCGCGGCGTCGCCTACCTCATGATCACCCACGACATCTCGATCGCACGCGCCTTCGCCGATCGCGTCGCCGTCATGATGCAAGGGGAGATCGTCGAGCAAGGGCCGGCCCGCGCGGTGCTGACCTCCCCGGCGCAAGCTTACACCAAGCGGCTCGTGGCCGCGGTTCCGACGATCTAGCAGCGTCTTTTTCAATTATAGCCGTTCCCGGCTATTCTCGAGCTGGCGGGCAATAAGGGATACGCGATGGATTGGCATGAGAGGTGGACATGGCCGAAAAGCTGAGCCCGCTCGCCGGGAAGCCGGTCGAGCCTTCGATGCTGGTCGACGTGCCGCGCCTGGTGACGGCCTACTTCGCCACGAGGCCGGACCCGGCAATCAGGTCCCAACGCGTCGCCTTCGGCACATCCGGCCATCGGGGCTCGGCCTTCGACGGCGCCTTCAACGAAGCGCATATCCTCGCAACCACCCAGGCCATCTGCCTGTTTCGCCGCCTCAAGGGCATCGATGGTCCACTCTTCCTGGGGAAGGACACGCATGCGCTGTCGGAGCCCGCCTTCGTCAGCGCCATCGAGGTCCTGGCCGGCAACGATGTGAAGGCGGCGATCGCCCATGACGACGGCTACACGCCGACGCCCGTCATCTCGCACGCGATCCTCGCCCACAACAAGAACCGCGCCTCAGGCCTCGCTGACGGCATCGTGATCACGCCCTCCCATAATCCGCCCGAGGATGGCGGCTTCAAATACAATCCCCCGAGCGGCGGCCCGGCGGATGTCGACGCGACCTCGTGGATCGAAAGCAAGGCGAACGAAATCCTTGCGAATAATCTGGACGGCGTGTCGCGGATCCCCTATGCGCGGGCGCGCAAATCCGCCTCCTTCTCGCAACACGACTACGTCACCGAGTATGTCGGCGATCTCGCCAATGTCGTCGACATGGCGGCGATCCGCTCTTCCGGGGTGAGGATCGGCATCGACCCCTTGGGGGGCGCTGCGGTGCATTTCTGGGCGCCCATCATCGAGCGTTATGGAATCTCGGCGAGCCTCGTCAACGAGGCAGTCGACCCGACCTTTCGCTTCATGACCGCCGATTGGGACGGCAAGATTCGCATGGATTGCTCGTCGCCCTATGCGATGGCCGGCCTCATCGGCATGCGCGAGCGCTTCGACGTCGCCTTCGCGACCGACACCGACGCCGACCGGCACGGCATCGTCACGCGCTCGGGGGGGCTGATGAGCCCGAATCATTACCTGACCGCCGCAATCGCCTATCTGTTCGGGCATCGTCCCTCATGGGGCGCGGGCTGCGGGGTGGGCAAGACCATCGTGAGCAGCTCGAGCATCGACCGCTTGGCCGCGAAGCTCGGCCGCAAGCTCCTCGAGGTGCCGGTCGGCTTCAAATGGTTCGTCGACGGGCTGATCGCCGGCTCGCTGGGCTTCGTCGGCGAGGAGAGCGCGGGAGCGACGCTCTTGAGGCAGGACGGGTCGGTCTGGACGACCGACAAGGACGGCATGGTGCTCGGCCTCCTCGCCGCCGAGATCACGGCGCGCAGCGGCCGGGATCCGAGCCTCGTCTATGCCGGGTTGAAGGGCGATCTCGGGTCCTTCTACTATGAGAGGATCGATGTGCCGGCCACCAAGGAGCAAAAGGACCTTCTGGGCAAATTGTCGGGCGACCGGCTTTCGAGCAAGGAGCTCGCCGGCGAGCCCATCGAGACGACGCTGAGCGCGGCTCCCGGGAACAATAAGCCGTTCGGGGGCATCAAAGTCATGGCGAAGAGCGGATGGTTCGCGGCGCGGCCCTCAGGCACGGAGGAGGTCTACAAGATCTATGCCGAGAGCTTCCGCAGCGAAGAGCATCTGCATGACATTCAAGCCGAGGCGCAAAGGATCGTCGCGCAGGCCTTCGCGCAGGCAGGGCTCGGCGCCGGCGGTTAGGCAATTCCCTCACCTGTCATGGCCGCCCTCGGACTCTTTCCGAGACGAACCAAGGCCAAGCGCCGGTTCAAGCCAGGATCGGGCGGTCGACAGCTCTCAAAGCGATCTCGCGATCAGGAGCTTCATGATCTCGTTGGTGCCGCCATAGATCTTCTGGATGCGCGCATCGACGAACATGCGCGAGATCGGATATTCCTGCATGTAGCCGTAGCCGCCAAAGAGCTGCAGGCATTCGTCCGCCGTCTCGACCTGCTTTTGCGAGCACCACCATTTCGCCATCGAGGCCGTGACCGTGTCGAGCTCGCCCGCGACCAGCCGCTCGACGCACCAATCGACGAAGACCCGTCCGATCATCGCTTCCGTCTTGCGCTCCGCGAGGGTGAAGGAGGTGTTCTGGAACTCGATGATCGGCTTGCCGAAGGCCTTGCGCTCCTTCACGTAATCGACCGTCAGCTTGATGGCGCGCTCCATTGCGGCGACCGCACCGATGGCGAGCGCCAGGCGTTCTTGCGGCAATTGCTGCATGAGCTGGACGAAGCCGTTGCCCTCCTCGGGGCCGAGCAGGTTCTCGGGCGGCACGATGGCGTCCTCGAAGAACAGCTCCGAGGTGTCGGATGCCTGCAAGCCGATCTTGTCGAGGTTGCGGCCGCGCTTGAAGCCGTCATTCCCCTTGGTCTCCAGCACCAGGAGCGACAGTCCCTTGGCGCCGGCCTCCCCGGTCCTGGCGACGACAAACACGAGGTCGGCGAGCTGGCCGTTGGTGATGAAGGTCTTCTGGCCGTTGATCACATAGGCATTGCCTTGGCGCTTCGCGGTCGTGCGCACGGCCTGCAAATCGGAGCCCGTGCCCGGCTCGGTCATGGCGATGGCGCCGATCATTTCACCCGACGCCATCTTGGGCAGCCAGCGCAGCTTCTGCTCCTGCGATCCGTAGTTGAGGATGTAATGCGCCACGATGGCGCTATGCACGGCAAGGCCAGGCGACAGCTCGGGCACCACCGTCTCGACATCCTCGAGCACGGCCGCCTCATAGGCGAAGCTCGCGCCGAGCCCGCCATAGGCCTCGGGCACACTCGGCAGAAGCGCGCCCATCCCGCCGAGCGCCCGCCAGGCGGAGCGCTCGACCATCTTCCCCTTGCGCCAGCTCTCGGCATGCGGGGCGAGGTCCTTGGCGAGGAAGCGGCGGAACGGCTCGCGGAAGGCGTCGAGCTCCTCCGTCATCCATGCCGAGCGGTAGGTCATCTCAGATCCTCATGGTTCGTGCGTGTCGCCGTGCCAGGTCATGCCGAGCTGATCGTAGAGGAAGGCCACGATGTCGGCATCCTCCTCCTCGGTTGCGCTCTTCGAGCTTCCCATCCCATGGCCGAAGGCATTGGTGCGCAGCAGCACCGGCAGGCCCGAGGATGTGGCCGCCTGCAGCGCGGCCGTGAATTTCCGCGATTGCATCGGGTCGACGCGGTTGTCGTTGTCTCCCGTCGTCAACAGGACCGCCGGATAGCGCATGCCGGCGACGAGGTGATGATAGGGCGAATAGGCATAGAGCGCCTTGAACTGATCCTTGTCCTTGACGGTTCCGAACTCGGTGATGTTGAAGGCGCCATTGGGATCGAGCTCGGCGCGCAGCATGTCGTAGATGCCGACCCTCGAGACGACCGCCCGCATCAGGCCGGGATGCTGGACCAAGGTGGCCCCCACCAGCAGCCCGCCATTCGATTCGCCGACGATCGCGAGCTTTTCCGGCGAGGTATAGTGGCGATCGACGAGATGTTGCGCCGCTGCCGCGAAATCGTCGAAGGCGTTCTGCTTCTTGGTGAGATAGCCGTCACGGTGCCAGCTTTCGCCGAACTCGCCGCCGCCGCGCACGACCACATCCGCATAGACCCCGCCGCCGTCGAGCCATAGCCGAATGCGCGCTCCGAGAGGGTAGGGGGATTCGCTCACGCCATAGCCGCCATAGCCGTAGACGAGCGTCGGATGGCTGCCGTCGAGCGTGAGCCCTTTCTTGCGGATGACGTAGATCGGAACTTGCGTGCCGTCCTTCGATGTGGCGGTCTCGCGCACGGCTTCCATGTCCTCGAAGTCGTAGCCGACCGCCTCGCCTAGCTTCGTCTCCTCGGATTTTCCGGTCGCGACGTTCCAGCGCGCCACGTAACGCGGCCTGAGATAGGTGAACACCGAATAGAGGACGCCGCCATTGGTCAAAGGCGCGATCTCGTCGAGGGCCGCGAGCTCCGGCAGCGGCAGCTTGCCCTGAGGCACGCCGTCAAGGCCGAAGATGCGGATCTCGTTCGGGCCGCCGGCGAGATAGCGCACGAAAACTTGCGAGCCCGTCACCCTCAATCCCGCCATGTCCTGCTCGGATTGGATCGGCAGCTCGGATTCCGGAACCAGGACTTGCGCGTGCGCCAGGGACTCACGCGTGAAGGGGGGCTTCATCTTCAAGATCTTGCCCAGCGGGGCGCCTTCGCGCGAGATCGCGTAGAGCGCGTCGTCGGGGCCGCTCGCGGCATAAACGATCTTGTCGTCGAAGGCGGCGATCTGCGTCGCTCCGTCGGCCTTCAGCACATAAATCGAAAACTCGCCGCCGTCGCCATTGCTGATCAGCGCCGTCGCGAAATTGCGGAAATTGTCGTTGTCGAGCACGATCTCCGCGATGCGGGGCAGGCCGTCCTGCGTGCCGAGCGCGAGCCGATCCTGGCGCCAGTCGCCGCCGAGCTTGTGGAAATAGACCTGCTCCCAGAATGTCC
>JBIOEK010000306.1:0-5236 GCA_044445925.1 Hyphomicrobiales bacterium | reverse complement strand
GCGATGCCAAGTCTTGCGATGCCAAGTCTCGCGATGCCAAGTCTTGCGATGCCAAGTCTCGCGATGCCAAGTCTTGCGATGCCAAGTCTCGCGATGCCAAGTCTTGCGATGCCAAGTCTTGCGATGCCAAGTCTTGCGATGCCAGGCCTCGTGCCGCCAAGACCCGGTCGAGCCAGCCGACATCCATGTCCGGGACGGAAGAGAGCAAGAGCTCAGTATAGGGATCGTGGGGCGGCGAGAACACCTGCGCCTTGGTCCCGGCCTCGACCACGCGGCCCTTTTGCATCACGACCACATCATCGGCCATCGCTTTCACGGTCGACAGGTCATGGGTAATGATGAGGATGGTGAGGCCGTGCTCTCGCTGCAAACGCGACAGGAGTTTCAGCATCTCCTCCGCCACGATCTGATCGAGCGCCGAGGTCACCTCGTCGCAGATCAGGAGCTTCGGCCCGGCGGCCAGCGCCCTGGCGATGGCGACGCGCTGCTTCTGGCCGCCCGACAACTCGCCGGGGAAGCGGTCGCGATAGCGCGATGGCTCGAGCTCGATCTCCTCCAAGAGCGCATCGACTCGAGCGCGCTTCGCCGCGCCCCGAAGGGAGCCGTGCAGCTCGAGGGGCCGGCCTATGGCCTCGACGACGCACTGGCGCGGGTTGAGCGCAGTGTCTGGCATTTGCGAGACCATCTGGATGGCCCCGATCGTTCGGCGGGTGCGGGCCGCAAGACGCGGCGCCAAGGGCTCGCCCTCGAACAACACGCGGCCGGCGCGCGGCGGCAAGAGCCCGGTGACCACCCGCGCCAGCGAGGATTTGCCCGAGCCCGATTCACCGACGATCGCCAGGCTGCGCCCGCGCCCGACCTTGAGCGAGACCTCCGCCACCACATCGACGCCCCCATAGCCGGCACTGACCGCCTCGATCGAAAGGATGGGCGCCTCGCCGGGCGCAAGCTCGGGCTTCGCCGGCGCCGCGAAGGCGCGCACCGCCCAGAGGCTGCGGGTATATGCCTCCCGTGGAGCAGCGAGCATCTCGGCCGTCGCGTTCTCCTCCACCTCCCTGCCATGCCGCAGCACGATCACCCGCTCGGCCATCTGCGCCACCACGGCGAGATCATGGCTGATATAGATCGCCGCAAGCTGCAGGTCGCGCACCGCGTCGCGGATGGCGGCCAACACCTCGATCTGGGTCGTCACGTCGAGCGCGGTAGTCGGCTCGTCGAAGATGATGAGATCGGGATGGGGGACCATGGCCATGGCGGTCATCGCCCGCTGCAATTGTCCGCCCGAGAGTTGGTGCGGGAAACGGCGACCGATGGTCTCGGGTTGCGGCAGGCGCAGACGCGCAAACAGGTCGCGCACCGCCTCGGCGGCAGCGGCGCGGGCGGTCTTGCCGCGCGTGACGGAGACCTCGATGCATTGCGCGAGAATCCGATGCGCCGGGTTGAACGAGGCCGCCGCTGACTGCGCCACATAGGCGATGCGCAAGCCGCGCAGGCGCCGCCTCTCGGCTTCCGGCACGCTTGTCAGCTCGATGCCGTCGAAGGCGATCGAGCCCGAGGCGATGCGGCAGCCGTCGCGCGCATAGGCCATGGCAGCAAGGCCGAGCGTCGACTTGCCGGCGCCCGATTCCCCGATGACGCCGACGACCTCGCCGCGCCCAACGGTCAAGTCGACACCGTCGACGAGGCGGGTCGTACCCTCGTTCCCGTGAGCCTCGACGACGAGCCCTCTGATGCTGAGCAGCGGGCGGTCGATCGCCGAGCGGTCGGAAGCCGATCCCGGCATGCCGCTAATCCTTCAGCCCGGCGCTGCGGTGCAGCTGCCAATCGACGACGAAATTCACCGATACGGTCAGCAGCGCAATTGCCGCGGCCGGCAGCAGCGGCGTGATGTCGCCGAAAGTGATGAGCGAGGCATTGTCGCGCACCATGCCGCCCCAATCGGCGGCCGGGGGCTGGAGGCCGAGGCCGAGAAAGCTCAAGGCCGAGATGAACAGGAAGACGAAACAGAAGCGCAGGCCGAACTCGGCGGTCAGCGGCGCCATGGCGTTGGGGAGAACCTCGCGCGTGACGAGCCGCAGGAAGCCTTCACCCCGCAGGCGGGCCGCCTCGACATAATCCTGCGCCACGATTCCCATGGCCAGTGCCCGCGCCAAGCGGAAGACGCGGGTCGATTCGACAAGTGCGATCACCGAGACCAGCACCAGCACCGAGGCGCCGAACAGGGTCAGCAGCAACAGAACCGTGATCAGGGAGGGCACCGCCATGACGATGTCGCAGAGGAAAGCGAGCAGCCTGTCGACGAGACCACCGGCGGTGCCGGCCGTCAGGCCGCCAGCCGCCCCGATCAGGAAGGCGAGGCCGGTCGTCACGAGCGCGACGCCGATCGAGTTGCGCGCCCCATAGATCAGGCGCGAGAGCATGTCGCGTCCGAGGTCATCGGTGCCCAGCGGATGAGCGAACGACCAGGGCGAGAACTCGACGCCCACGATCTGACGCTCGCCATAGGGCGCGATGAGCGGCGCGAGCACGGCGATGAGGGCGCAGAGCCCGATCACCGCGATGCCGAAGCGGGCGCTCGCCGGCATGTTCCTCAGGGCGATCCGCAGGGAGGCCACGGGTCATCGCCCATGCATCAGACGTGGCGAGGTCGCGATGGACAGCACGTCCGCCAGGAGGTTGAGCAGGATATAGGTCAAGGCGAAGATCAGGCTCGCGGTCTGCACCACCGTGATGTCGCGCTTCGACACGGAATCAACCAGGAGCTGGCCGAGCCCCGGATAGACGAAGACGACCTCGACCACCACCACGCCGACGACCAGATAGGCGAGGTTCAGCGCCACCACATTGATGATCGGCGCCAAGGCATTGGGCAAGGCGTGATGGGTGATGATGCGCAGGGGCGCAACGCCCTTCATCCGCGCCATCTCGATATAAGGGCTCGACATCAGGTTGATGATGGCGGCGCGCGTCATGCGGATGATGTGAGCCGAGACGGCCAGCGTAAGCGTCAGGGCGGGCAGAAGGGTGCGATAGAGCCGCTCCGCGAATGTCGCGTTGCTCGGGATATTGGCGATGGCAGGCAGCAGCCTAAGCTCTACGGCCAGGACGTAGATCAGCAGATAGGCGATGAAGAATTCTGGCAAGGAAATGGCGGTCAGGGCGAGCGTCGAGATCGCGCGGTCCGCCATCCGTCCGCGATAGAGCGCGGCCAGCATGCCGAGCGCGAGCGACAAGGGGACGGCAAAGACCGCGGCGACGCCGGCGAGGAAGAAGCTGTTGCCGAGGCGCCCGACGATCAGCTCCTTGACCGGCCGGCCGGAGGAGAGCGAATTGCCGAAATCTCCCCTGACCGCAGCGCCGATCCAATCTCCGTAGCGCTCGAGCGGCGGCCGATCGAGCCGCAATTCCTTGCGGATCGCCGCGACGGTTTCCGGCGTGCGATTCTGGCCGAGGATTTGCTCGGCGACGTCGCCGGGGAGAAGATTGACCGCGGAGAAGACGAGCAGCGAGACGATGAACAAGGTGAGAAAGCCGAGCGCACAGCGCGTCACGATCATGCGGATCAGAGGGGGCATGGCCGCCTTGTAGCACTCCCGGAGAAAACCTGCCGATGATGGCCCGACTTTGCGCGGACCGTAAAGAACGAGGCAAGAGCGAATGGCGAATGGCGAATAGTGAGTGGCGAGTAGTGAGTGGCCCCTTTCCCGGGGCCGTGCAGCGAAGCGGAACGGAGCCCGGGACCCAGGAGAAAATCTGCGAAGCACAATATGCCTTGCTTAGAGAGCCAAGGATGCACCGCCGCGCGGCGGAGTCTTGGCGCGGGGCCCCGGACAGCATTTCGCTCCGCCGACGCCTGGTTGATCTGCACGCCGCTCCAGCCTTAAGCTGCCCTCGCGATTGGAGTCCCTTGCGGGGGACAAGTTGGGGGAAATCGGATGGCCGCTCTCTTTTATGCGCACAAGGCGATAGGCGTCGTGCCGCCGTGCTATTTCATCGAAAGCACCGCTCCGAACAATATCGATGATGGCCCGACGCCGCTTCTCGATCTGAAAAAGGC
Organism: Hyphomicrobiales bacterium; assembly: GCA_044445925.1. Taxonomy (GTDB): domain Bacteria; phylum Pseudomonadota; class Alphaproteobacteria; order Rhizobiales; family Beijerinckiaceae; genus GAS188. The sequence goes on along the minus strand of JBIOEK010000306.1, from coordinate 1,179 downwards.
GCAGCTCGAGGGCGTGCTCGAGTATGTCGAGGCCGACCAGGCAGTCAGCGAGATCGCCAAGCATCTCGCGGATGCGCAAGCGCCGAACCTCGTGGTCATGGTGCATGGCTTCAACAACCCGGAGCTCGCGGCCCTGAAGCTCTACAAGACCGCGGCGCAAGCGGCCGCTGCCGATCCGGCGATCTCGACGAGAAAAGGCCTTGTGTGCATCGGCTATCGGTGGCCGTCCGAAAAAATGCCCCAGCCCTGGAACACGGCGCGCCAGGCCCTGCCTCCATTCCCGGTCCGGATCCTGTGGGGTGGCGCGCTCGTCGTGCTGGTCAGCCTCATCGCCTACGTCTGGTTCAACAGCTGGCTGTGGCATATCCCGGTGATACTGGGCCTCGCATTGATGGGCCTGGTGGCCGTGGCAATGCTGTTGCGCTGCATCGTCTATTTCCGCGACGGCTATCGCGCCGTCAATTACGGCGTACCCGACCTCATCGAGATCATCCGCCAGATCGACGCCAGCGTCTTGGGCCTGTCATCCAGCCCGCGTCGCAATTGGATCGAGCTGTCCTTCATCGGCCACAGCATGGGCGGATTCGTCGTCACGAACTCCATACGGGCCTTGACGGACTTGTTCGCGCCCGACGGATTGAGGCAGTCTCTCAATACCGGGACGATCAGAAGCGTCGAGGGTCCGATCGAGAAGGTTTCGTCCGGAATCGGTCATGTCTTTACGCTCAAGCGCTTCGTCCTCGCCTCGCCCGACATTCCGGCCGAAACGCTCTTGTCGAACCGCGCCAATTTTCTCGAGCCCGCGCTGCGGCGTTTCGAGGAGGCCTATCTCTTCAGCAATGAGGGAGACGAGGTGCTGAGGCTGATATCCACCACTGCGAACTACTTTTCCTTCCCGACCAGGAGCTGGACCTACGGATATCGCCTGGGCAATGTGGAAATCCTCTCATCCGGCTATGGTCTCATCGACCCCCGGCAGGAAGGCTTCCTGCGTTCCTTGCGCATCGGCGTCAACACGCTCCACAAGCTCTATAAGAAACTGAGGGACTCCGAGATTCCGCCTGGCGGCGCCGTCGTGGCCGACAAGGGAAAATCGTCCTATCAGGAAAAGCTCCCGAAGGTGTTCACCTATTTCGATTGCACGGACTATGTCGATGCGAGCGGCGACGGGAAGCCGGC
>JBIOEK010000305.1:0-5250 GCA_044445925.1 Hyphomicrobiales bacterium | reverse complement strand
CGGCCAGCAGCGCCGCCATGTCGAGCGACAGCACGCGTTTGCCTTTCAGGCTGTCCGGCACTTCGCCGTTGACGATCCGTTGCGCCAGGCCCTCAACGATCGCGGTCTTGCCGACGCCGGGCTCGCCGATGAGCACGGGGTTGTTCTTGGTGCGCCGCGACAGCACCTGGATGGTGCGTCGGATCTCCTCGTCGCGTCCGATGACCGGATCGAGCTTGCCGGTGCGGGCGGCCTCGGTGAGATCGCGCGAATACTTCTTGAGGGCGTCATAGGCCTGCTCTGCCGAGGCGCTGTCGGCCGTGCGACCCTTGCGCAGGGCCTCGATCGCGGCGTTGAGGGATTGCGCCGTCACGCCGGCCTTGGCGAGCGCCTTGCCGGCCTCGCTGTCCTTCTCGATGGCGAGCGCCAGCAGGAGCCGCTCGACGGTGACGAAGCTGTCGCCGGCCTTGTCGGCTGCCTTCTCCGCCGCCGCGAAGACGCGCGCGAGCTGCGGAGTCAGATAGACCTGGCCCGCGCCGCCGCCGCCGACCTTGGGCATCTTGTTGAGAGCATCCTCGGCGCCCCGCAGCGCCAGGCGCGCATCGCCTCCGGCGCGCGCGATGAGGCTCGAGGCCAAGCCCTCGCCGTCCTCGATCAGAACCTTGAGAAGATGCTCGGGCGCGAATTGCTGATGCCCTTCGCGCAAGGCGAGCGACTGCGCCGATTGGATGAAACCCTTGGCGCGATCGGTATATTTTTCAATGTTCATGTCAGACCCTTCCAGCCGCTCCCGTACGCTTCCGATGAACACGTGCGAGGGCGCTGCCCAAGATGTGGTGTGATGCAATCGGAAGACAAGGGCGGGTGCATTGACATGCGTCAACTCATTGCGGCCAGCGGGCCGGACATGGTGGGAGGCAATTCGGCACCGGGCGCGCCAGGGGCGAATTGAAAGACAGCGCTCGGCTCATGCGATGCCTGACGACGGTCCGGGGCGGCCCAGGGGGCAAAAATGGCCGGGGGTGCTGATTTTCGGCGCGCGACAGCCTATACCGGGTCAGGCGGAAACGCTAAACGGCTGCCCTTAATGCCTGTTGCACTGTCGGCCAGGCATTGCCAGCATATCGGAACGGGACGGCTCGAAGGCAACCGCGAAGGCAAGGACTGACGCCTTGGACATAGGGGTTTGGTTACGCAGCCTCGGCCTCCAGAATTATGAAGAGGTGTTCCGCAACCACGCCGTCGACGGCGACGTCCTCTTCGACCTGACCGAGGCCGACCTCGAACGTCTCGGCGTGCTTCTCGGCCACCGCAAGAAGATGCTCGGTTCCATCGCCAAGCTACAGCTCGAAGAGCCGCTACCTGCGTTGCCGGCAGTCGGATCGCCGGAGCCGCTTGCCGATGCGCAGGGCGAGCGACGGCAGGTGACGGTGCTGTTCGCCGACCTCGTTGGCTACACGGCGCTCAGCGGCGAGCTCGATTCCGAGGACATGCATGCTCTCCTCGGCAGGTTCTTCAGCGGTGTCGATCACATCATCGTCGGGCACGGAGGCCATGTCGACAAGCATATCGGCGATTGCGTCATGGCGGTATTCGGCGCGCCGGTCGCACATGGCAACGACGAGGAGCGCGCGATCCTCGCGGCGCTCGCGATGCGTGCGGCAATGCCATCTTTCGGGAGCGTATCGGAGCGCGCCCTCAGCGCCCATATCGGCGTCGCCAACGGCGAGGTTGTCGCAAGCGGCACGGGCAGCGCCGCGCATCGCGAATACACGGTTACCGGCGATACCGTGAACCTCGCGGCACGCCTGACGGATTTCGCCGGCACCGGCGAAATCCTGATCTCTGATCGCGTCCGGCAAGCGCTGGGCGAGAGGCTCGATTGCATGGACGCGGGCCTGCTGTCGGTCAAGGGTTTCGCCTCGCCCGTCAGGGCCCATCGCGTGCACGGATTGCGCGCCTCCGCCGAAGAGCCGCTTACGCCGCTCGTCGGGCGTCAGCATGAATTGCATCAGTTCAACGCCGCGCTCTCGACCTGCCTTGCTACCGGCAGGGGCAGCACGATCCACATCCGCGGCGAGGCGGGAATCGGCAAGACGAGGCTCGTCAAGAAGTTCGTCGGCGAAGCGACGGCTTCGGGCTTTGCTTGCCATCTCGGCCAGGTGCTCGATTTCGGCTCGAGGCGCGACGCCATCCGCGATCTGGTTCGCGCCGTCCTCGGTCTCGGTCCGGACACGCAGACGGCCGCAATTGAGGCGAGCGCAGCGGTTGCGGCTGCGGGGTTGGCGAGGGAAGACGATGTCGTATTCCTCTACGATCTTCTCGATCTCGCGCAGCCCTTGGCGTCTCGCAGCCTGCATGACGCCATGGACAATTCGGCGCGCAATAGCGGGAAGGCCCGCCTTCTCGCCGCGCTCATCGATTCGGCGAGCAGGCGCCAGGCTCGGCTGTTGGTGATCGAGGACGTGCATTGGGCGGACAAGTCCGTCCGCGACTCCGTGGCGACGCTTGTGAACGCCGTATCGGAGTGCCCGGCCGTGCTCGTGACGACCTCGCGGGCCGACGGCGATCTCATCGACCAATCATGGCGTCGGGAATGGCACGGTGCCACCTTGATCACCATCGAGCTCGGTCCGCTCCGGCGCGAGGACGCGCTCGCGCTCGCCCGCTCGACGAGCAATGCGGATGAGGGACTGGCCCAGCAGTCGGTCGAGCGGGCGGGCGGAAATCCTCTCTTTCTCGAGCAGCTTTTGCGGCATGCCAAGGAGGATGCCCAGGCGACGCTGCCTGGCTCCATCCAAGCGCTCGTGCAGGCTCGGGTCGATCGAATCGAGCCGCGTCACAGGCGAGCCTTGCAGGCCGCTTCGGTTCTCGGACAGAGCTTCGAGCTCCCGGCTCTGCGCTATCTCCTCGACGACGACCGCTATGACTGCGCCGCTCTGTCCTCGCATGCGCTTGTGCGGCCGCTCGGGGAAAGCTTCCTTTTCGCGCATGCCCTGATCCGCGATGCAGTCTATGCGTCGCTCTTGAGGGCGCGGCGGGCGGAGATGCACCTCGCGGCGGCCTCTTGGTACGCGGATCGGGATAAGGCGCTGCGAGCCGAGCATCTCGACCGCGCCAGGGACAGCGAGGCGCCGCGCGCCTATGCCGAAGCGTCCCGGTCCCAGATGGCGCTCTTGCGGCATGAACGGGCGTTGCAGCTGGCAGAGCGTGGGATCGCCATCGCCTCGTCGTCGCAGGATCGCTTCGAGCTCGGCCTGCTGCGCGCCGAGATCTTGCGCGAACTCGGCAAGGTGCACGACGCGCTGCAGGCATTCCGTGCCCTTGCCGAAGCGGCGGCGGACGACCTCACTCGATGCAGCGCTTCGGTCGGGATCGCCTCCTGCGTGCGACTTCTGGGGGGAAGCGAGGAAGGTCTCGCCGCGCTCCGTGTCGCCGAGCCCCTGGCCCGGGGGCAGGACGCCTACCGGCAGCTCGCGCAGATCCATTATTACTTCGGCTCCTTGCTGTTTACCGGCGGGGAAGTCGAAGGCTGCCTGCATCACCACGAACAGGCCAGAGATTTTGCCCTGAAGGCGGGAGATGCCGAGTGGGAAGCGCGAGCCCTGAGCGGGCTCGGCGATGCCCATTACGGGCGAGGTCGGATGCGGGTTGCCCTCGCACATTTCCGACATTGCCGCGAGCTTTGCCGGGAACTCGGATTCGGCCGCATCGAGGTGGGGAGCACCCACATGATCGGGGCGATTCGCCGCTATCTGCTGCAGTGCAAAGATGCCATCGAGGATCTGCGGTCCGCGGCGGCGATGGCCACGAAGGTGGGAAACGCGCGGACCAAGATGGTCGCCCTCAATATCCTCGGCGAGATCCTCGTGGATGCGGGCTGCTGCGGGGAGGCGCGCAATGCGCTCGAGGAGGCGCTGGAGCTCGCAGTTGCCTTCGATAACCGCCGCTATCGGGCCTATGTGCTGTATGAGCTCGGCAGAGCCCATTTCTACGACGTCAGGCAAGGAGATGCGCAGGCCGCCCTCGACGAGGCGCTTATCCTCAGCCGGGATACGGACATGCGCTTCATCGGTCCGCGCGTGCTCGCCGTCTTGGCGCTGGTGAATGGCGAGCGTCGTCTGGAAAGGATGGCGGAAGGGGAGCGGCTCTTGCGCGGCGGCTGCCTCGCGCACAATGCGCTATGGTTCTACCGCGATGCCATGGAGGCTCATTTGCGGGCGGGCGATGCGGTCCAAGCTCGGGCCTGTGCGACGGCGCTCGAGGACTTCACCAGGGATGAGCCGCTTCCGTGGTCGGATTTCTTCATCGGTCGCGGCCGGGCTCTCGCCGATCATGTCGATGGCCGGCGCGACCGGCATCATTTCGACGATCTGCGTCGCTTCAAGGAGGAGGCCATCCTCGCCGGCCTCAAGCCCGCGATTGCGGAGATCGACGCCGCTCTGACCGGCTCGGAGCCGCTCGAACGGCAGCCAGATGGACGCTGATCGTCCTCGCCGATGATCCGAGGTGCGGCCTTCCCACGCATATCGGCAACAGGCATCGTGATCACCCGGCCACGGCTGCACGGCGTGCGCTTTTTCTCGCTCATAGCCCGGCGGCCGCCACGAAACGCTCCCCCCACGCGACGAGCCAGGCGCCGACAAGGCGGGCAATGCCGCTGCCCCGGCGCGTCGTGCCGGCGCACCCGGAAGGGGCTGCGGCCGCCTTCATCGCGCCCCTTGGGCACGAGGTCGAGATATTGATAATGGGCGCGCCGTCTCAGTCCGGCCGACGACCACCACTTACACGTATTGCTACGTATTCGCCGACCGCAATCTTGATCGCACGCAACGCGGCGCGAATTCGTGCTAAGGCGTTCGAGCCAGTCGTTCCTGTTGTGTTCCGATGGCGCCTCGATTATCATGCACCCTCAAAATGACGTGCCGCGGCCCATGGCCGGGCACGGTTTTTTGACAAGTTGAATCTGTAGCTCCGGCACTGCGAGCCCGCGCTGATCGCGCAGCAGCGATTTCGCGCCGCCTTAATTCGCCAGTTGGCCCCGATCTGCGCGGCGCGGGCAAAGGCGCTTGCGGGCAAGCGCGTCCAACGTCCAGGCCAATCAGATAGCCGGCTACCAGAATCCGATCATTCAATGTTGAAAATCAACATTCCTCAACATTCTCGGCCTCGGATGAGCGCCGCCAAGCGAGCTGTTTATCCATGAAAAGCCAATAGATTTCAGAGTGATAGGGTTGAGGCTCGCATTGTCCCGGCTGGTCCGGCACGCCT
>JBIOEK010000304.1:0-5273 GCA_044445925.1 Hyphomicrobiales bacterium | reverse complement strand
GCGCACGATCTCGATGGTGTAGGCCGAGCCGTTGAGAACGAGTGCGATCAGCGCGCCCTCGTCGGCGTCGAGCCTGAGGCCGATGGTCGGCAGGCCGAAGAAGATCATGAAGATCTGCACCAGGAACGGCGTGTTGCGCACGAACTCCACATAGGCGGCGACCGCGAGCCGCAGCGGAGGGGGCCCCGAGGTGCGGGCGAGTGCGCCCAGGATGGCGATCGCGAGGCTTGCCACCATGGCGAGCGCCGACAGGCGCAAGGTGGTGAGCGTGCCGGCGATGAACTCGTCGCGCGCATTCCACATATCCCCGAAATGGAAGATGTAGTTCATGCGCGCCGCGCCTGAAACGGCCGAGATCCCGTTCGCCGTTCCGCAAGCTCGCGCAATCGCGCTCCCCGGCCTTTGCGGACGGGCCTCTTCCCCGCCGCGCCTCGTGCATCTTCCTCGGGCGCTACGGTGGATCAGCGGCCATTTCGTGTCAACGCACGCGTCAGACGGGCCCCCGCAGCCTCGGCATATGGATGAAGCGCCAGGGGCTCGGCATCTCCCCGACCGGAACCTCGATCAGGTAGGGCTCGCCCTTGGCCAGCCCTCGTTCGAGCGCCGAGCGCAGCTCGGCCGGTCCGCGGGCGCGGGCGGAGGCGATGCCGAAGCTGTCGGCGAGCCGCATGAAGTCCGGATTGGCGAGGTCGCTCGCCAGCACCCGGTTGCCGTGCATCTCCTGTCGCATGCGCCGCACATTGCCGAAGGCATTGTCGTTGAAGACGACGAACACGGCCGGGATGCGGTGGCGGATCGCGGTCGCCAGCTCCTGGACGTTGAACATGAAGCCGCCATCGCCCGAGATCGACACGACCGGCGTCGCTCCCAGCGCATCCTTGGCGCCGAGCGCCACCGGCACGCCCCAGCCGAGCGTGCCCTGATAGCCGGCCGAGAGCAGCGTCCTCGGCCGGCGGACCTCGAAGCCGAAGCGCGCCACATAGCCGACCTGCGTCAGCTCATCGACCAGCACGCCGTCATCGGGAAGCACGTCCCGGATCGCCCTCAGATAGGCGAGCTGCGGGGAGACTTGTGCCTCGACCGTGGCCGCGATGCGGACCTTGAGATCGAGGCTCGAGCGCCTTCGCGCCTCGGCGCCTGCGGGGCGCGCGCCCATCATGGCATTGAGCGCGGCGAGCGCTGCTCTGGCATCGCCGAGTATGGCGATCTCGGGCTTCCTGATGCGCTGCATCTCGTCAGGGTCGATCTCGACGCGGATGACGGTGAGCCGGTCATCGACGCCCCACAGCGTGGTCGGCGCCTGCAAGCGCGTGCCGACTGCCAGGACCACGTCGCAATCCTCCCACAGCGCATGGCCGGAAGGCCAAGTATGTGCCAGCTCGTGGCGACCATCCAGGATGCCGAGACCGTGCCGGTTCGCGACTACGGGCGCGCCGAGATGCTCGGCGAGACGGCGCAGCTCGGCCTGCGCATCGATCGCGCCGCCGCCGACGAAGATGACGGGCCGCTCGGCGCGCTCGAGCCGCTGCGCGGCTTCCTCCAAGGCGGAACCGTCGAGGGTCGGCGGCTCGTCGGGCCGCAAGGGAGAAGCGAGCTCGACCTCGGCGCGCGCCGCCAGCATGTCGGGGGGAAGCTCGAGACCGACGGGCTGCGGGCGGCCGGAGGCGAGCTGGCGAAAGGCTTCCGCGGTCAGCAGCGCCGCCTCGGCGGGCGTCGTGGCGCGCTCGGCCCATTTGGTAAGCTGCCTGAGGATCGACAGCTGGTCCCGGATCTCGTGCAGCTGGCCATGCCCCTTGCCGATCGAGCCCGAGGGGATCTGGCCGGCGAGACAGAGCACCCTGGCACCGGTCGCGAAAGCGGTCGCAAGCGCGGCGGTGGAGTTGAGGAAGCCGGGTCCCGGCACGACCGAATAGGCGGCGGGGCGGCCGGTCGCGAGTGCCGCGCCGAGCGCCATATAGGCCGCCCCCTGCTCATGGCGCGTATGCACGGCGCGCAGGGCGCCGCCGGCGTCATGGATCGCATTGAACAGATGGTCGCTCTGCACGCCGGGGAGGCAATAGAGGGTCGAGACCCCGTGCCTCAGCAGCGTCGCGACGACCGCGTCGCCTCCCGTCATCTCGACCATCATCGTCTCTCCCAGAAGGCGGCGGGACGCCATACGCCAAGTTGGAGGTGGCGTGAAGGCGCAAGCCTGCGCATCGGCCAGAAGGGCAGGGGGCGCGCGGGCGAGGGGACGCGCAGGCGCCGGCCGGATCCTGTCCGTTGCGGCGGGGAGCGCGCCTGTCTCGTCGCCTCGTGGAGACAGAGGCAGCCGCGCCGCCGGCTTCCAATCCTCGGCGAGCCCTCCTATCGTGTGCCGGCGAAGCCGTTCGCGGTGGATCGCTCGATCAAGCAGAGGATGACGGTGGTGGCGCTATTGGACAAGATTTCGGCTTTGGCCCGTCCCGGCGCGGGCGCCAATTTTTTCGACTTGCCCGAGGCCGTGCTGCGGTCGCGCCGCAATGCCAAATGGAACGCCTATGGGAAAGACATCATCCCGGCCTTCGTCGCCGAAATGGATTTCCTTGTGGCCGATCCCATCCAGGACGCCATTCTGCGCTCGGTCGACAAGCGGGATTATGGTTACCCGCAGCATAACGGCGCGAAAGCCGAGCAAGCCGTCGCGGAGGCTTTCGTCGCCCGCATGCAGGCGCGCTTCGGATGGAAGACCGATGCCTCTGAGGTGCAGGTGATCGCCGATCTCGTCCAGGGCACCTTCGCGCCGATCCTGGCATTCTCCGAGCCCGGCGACGGCGTCATCTTGCAAGTCCCGTCCTATCCGCCTTTCCGCGAGGCGATCACGAGCACCAAGCGCGAGCTGATCTCCTTGACGATGCGCGACGACGGCACCCGCCATGTGTTCGACCTCTCCGAGCTCGAAGGCCGCATCGACGCGAGGACGCGTATCCTCATCCTGTGCAATCCGCAGAACCCGACCGGCCGCGTGTTCGAGCCGCAGGAGCTGTCGGCGCTCGCCAAGCTCGCCATCGCGCATGACCTCATCGTCATTTCCGACGAAATCCATTCGGACCTCGTCTTCAACGGGCGCCGTCATATCCCCTTCGCTTCGCTCGGGGAGGAGGTCGCGGCACGCACCGTCACGATCACCTCGGCGACCAAGAGCTTCAACATTCCGGGCTTGCGCTGCGGCGTCATGCATTTCGGCACTGCCGATCTGCGCCGGCGCTTCGCGCAGCGCATCCCCTCGCGCCTCCTCGGCGGCTGCAATGGGCTGGGCATCGACGCGACGGTCGCGGCCTGGACGCAAAGCGATGCCTGGCTCGAGGCCGTCTCGAGCCATCTCGCCGTGGCGCGCGACCGCGTGGTCGCGACGATCCGCTCCGAGCTGCCCGGAGTCTCGTGCCGGTCGCCGGAGGCAACCTACCTCGCCTGGATCGACTTCGGCGCGCTCGGGCTGAATGGCACGGCCTTCCAGTTCTTCCACGACCAGGCCCGCATCGCACTGAGCCCCGGCGAGAATTTCCATCCGGCCTGCCCGCAATTCGCCCGGCTGAACTTTGCGACATCGATGCCGATTCTGGACCAGATCCTCGAGCGTCTCGTCTCCGCCGCCCGGAAGCTTCCCGCATATTCCGGCCGGTCGAACGCGACGGCTTAGCGGCCTTTCCGACCGGGCGGGTTCGCCCGGCGGAAAGAGACCGCCCAAACCGGAAGCGCCGCAAAGCGCCTGGAGCAACAATGTCGTGCGCTTCGCTTCGAGATCTCTACCGGCGTCCCGGCTTCATGATCAGGCGGGCGCACCAGATCGCGGTTTCCGTATTCCTCGAGGAAACGGCCGAGCTTGGCGTCACGAGCACCCAATACGGCATCCTGCATGTGCTGGAACAGCGGCCGAGCATCGATCAGATAACGCTTGCGCGCCTCCTCGGATTGGACCGATCCACGACCGGAATGGTGCTGAAGACGCTCGAGGCTGGCGGCCTCGTATGTCGTGTCGTCCTGCCGAGCGACAAGCGCAGGCGCCGGCTCGAGCTCACCGCGGCCGGACGCGAGCTCTTGGGGAAGCTCGCAGTGCCGGCCGGGCGTGCCGTCGAGCGGCTGCTGTCGCCGCTCGACGGCGAGGAGCGCCAGACCTTCATCCTTCTGCTCGAGAAGCTGACGGGCGCCTTCAACGCGACATCGCGGGTGCCCTTGCTGGCCGATCCGCCGGCTTTCGGCGCGAACGAAGTTCCACTCGCTCCGGAGACTGGGCCAGCGGGCAAGACCAGGGACTGACAGGCGCGATGCGGGAGGGACAAATTCCCGAACGCCTGTAAGGCGAAGGAGGTGCCGTTGCCGGTTCCACGAAATTCTCGACAATCGAGGCCATATCGATATTTTCGCCGCGCGCGAAGCGAAGATCGCAGGTGCGGCGAGAGCCGGCACCCGCAACTCCTGCAACTCCCAGAAGGGACTGCCTGTGCTAGAGACTGACGCGACGCATGACCCCGCACGTCGCAGCTTCATCGAGACCGCCAATCTCGCGCGTGCCGACTTTCCGTTGCAGAACCTGCCATTCGGCATCTTCAGGCGCGCGGGCGAGAAGGTGGGACGAGGCGGCGTCGCCATCGGCGACCAGATATTCGATCTTCCTGCCGCCAGGGATGCCGGGCTGTTTTCGGGTCTCGCCGAGAAGGCCGCCGGCGCGGCGAGCGAGCCCAAGCTCAACGCCCTCATGGCGTTGGGCAATCGCGCGGCCTCATCGCTGCGGGCGAGGCTGTGCAACCTCCTCGACGCTAGCGGCTCCGACCGCAAGAAGGTCGAGGCGATGGCCGGGCGCCTCTTCGTGCCGATGAGCCAGGCGGTGATGGAGCTGCCGACCGCGGTCGGCAATTTCACCGACTTCCTGACCTCGAGCTTCCATAGCCAGCGCCTCGCGCCCTCCGGCCAGGTGGCCGCGAACTTCAAGAGCATGCCGATCGCCTATCATAGCCGCGCGAGCTCGGTCCGGGTGAGCGGGGAGACCATCAGGCGGCCCCATGGCCAATGGCTGGACGAAGCGCGCATGCCGCATTTCGGGCCGAGCCGGGCGCTCGATTATGAGCTCGAGCTCGGCGCCTTCATCGGGCGCGGCAATGCGCTCGGCGAGCCGATCCCGCTCGAGGACGCAAGCCAGCATGTCTTCGGCTTTTGTCTCCTCAACGACTGGTCGGCGCGCGACGTGCAGCGCTGGGAGAGCGCGCCGCTTGGCCCCTTCCTCGCCAAGAGCCTGTCGACCTCGATCTCGCCCTGGG